>JABCYT010000268.1 GCA_013290035.1 Alphaproteobacteria bacterium | reverse complement strand
AGACGGGCGGGATGCGCATCTCCTCGCCCCTTCCGTGCCGCCGTCCGGCGGTTGGTTGCGCGTGGTTGGTGTCGCCCTGGCCATCGTGCTGATCTGCGCGATCTGGACGTTCTGGGCCTAGCGACGGCCGTTGTCCGAGCGGGTGACACGCTTCGCCGCGGCTTGTTAACCTCCGGCCAACCTGGAGGAGTTCATGGCCAAATTCGGCATCGGACAATCGGTTCGCAGGGTCGAGGACCCGCGCCTGCTGACGGGCGGCGGACGTTACACCGACGACACCAAGCTCGCTGCCCCGGCGGCGCGCGCCTACGTGCTGCGCTCGCCGCATGCCCATGCCGACATCAGGCGCATCGATACCGCGGCCGCCCGGAAGGCGCCGGGCGTGCTGCTGGTGCTGACCGGCGAGGATGTGACAAAGGCGGACTTCGGCGACGTTCCCTGCCTGGTGCCGCTCGAGAACCGCGACGGCACGCCCCGCGGCGAGACCTCACGGCCGATGCTGGCCAAGGCCCGCGTGCGCCATGTCGGCGACCCGGTGGCGCTGGTGGTGGCCGAGACCCTCGAGCAGGCCAAGGATGCCGCCGAGCTGATCGAGATCGACTACGCCGCGCGGCCGCACACCGTCGGCACCTACGAGTCCGCCCAGCCCGGCGCGCCGCTGGTGCACGACCACATCAAGGACAACATCGTCTTCGACTGGGAGATGGGCGAGCGCGCCAAGACCGAGGCCGCCTTCGCCAAGGCCGACAAGATCGTCAAGCTGCAGATCGTCAACAACCGCCTGGTCGTCAACTCGATGGAGCCGCGCGGCGCCATCTGCGAGTACGACCCGAAGGACGACCGCTCGACCCTCTGGGTCTCCTCGCAGGGCGTCAGCATGATCCGGCCGGTGGTCGCCGACATGATCCTCAAGATCGGCTCACCCAAGCTCCGCGTGCGCACCGGCGACGTGGGCGGCGGCTTCGGCATGAAGATCTTCGTGCATCCGGAATATCCGATGGTCGTCTGGGCCTCGCGCCTGCTCAAGCGCACGGTGAAATGGATTCCCGACCGCCAGGAAGCGTTCCAGTCCGACGTACAGGGCCGCGACCATGTCTCGATCGCCGAGATGGCGCTCGACAAGGATTGCCATTTCATCGGCTGCCGCATCACGACCTACGCAGCCCTCGGCGCCTATCTCAGCCATTTCAGCGCCTTCATCCCGACGCTCGCCGGGTCGTCGATGCTGGTGGGTCTCTACCAGACGCCGGCGATCTACGTGAACGTCAAGGGCGTGCTGACCAACACCGTGCCGACCGACGCCTACCGGGGCGCCGGGCGGCCCGAGGCGGCCTACCTGCTGGAGCGCTTCGTCGACCACATCGCGCGCGCGAGCGGCCTCACGCCGGACGAGATCCGCGCCCGCAACTTCGTGAAGCCCGGCCAGATTCCGTGGAAGACGGCGCTCGGCGACACCTACGACTCGGGCGACTTCGAGACCGTCATGCGCAAGGGCATGGAGAAGGCGGACTGGAAGGCCTTCCCGTCCCGTCGCGCCGCCTCCGAAGCCCGGGGCAAATGGCGCGGCATCGGCATGGCGACCTATGTCGAGAAATGCGGCGGCGGCGGCGCGCCCGAGACCGCCATCGCCAAGTTCAACGACGATGCCTCGGTCACGCTCTATCTCGGCAACCAGACCAACGGCCAGGGCCACGAGACGGCGATCCGGCAGATCGCCTCGGCGCGGCTGGGCATCGATGCCGAGCGCATCGCCATCGTGCAGGGCGATTCTGACGTCACGCCCGAGGGCATGACCGGCGGCAGCCGCATGGTCTCCGTGGCCGGCGTGGCGACCCTGGGCGTCGCCGACAAGATCATCGCCAAGGGCAAGCTGGTGGCGGCGAGCGTCATGGAGGCGAGTGCGGCCGACATCGACTTTGCCGACGGCGCCTTCAAGATCGTCGGCACCGACCGCACGATGAGCCTGTTCGACGTCGCCCGGGCCGCCCGTGATCCCAAGCACGTGCCGGCCGGCGAAAAGGCCGGGCTGGACGATGAGTTCACGCGCATGCCCGAGGCCGACACCTTCCCCAACGGCTGCCATATCTGCGAGCTCGAGGTCGACCCCGACACCGGCACGCTGGACATCCTGAACTACAGCGTGATGGACGATTTCGGCAGCGCCCTCAATCCGCTGCTGCTGCAGGGCCAGGTCCATGGCGGCGTCGGCCAGGGCGTCGGCCAGGCACTGTCGGAGAAGACGGTCTACGACAAGGAGTCGGGGCAGCTCATGAGCGGCAGCTTCATGGACTATGCACTGCCCCGCGCCGACATCGTGCCGCATGTCCACTTCGACATGCACAACAGCCCCTGCACGACCAATCCGCTGGGCGTGAAGGGGGCGGGCGAGGCGGGCGCCATCGGCGCGCCGCCGGCGGTGCTCAACGCCATCATCAGCGCCATCCATCCCCATACCGGGCTCGAGCACCTCGACATGCCGGTGACGGCGGCCAGCCTGTGGGCGGCGATCGACGCCCGGCGGGGCAGGAAGGCGGCTTAGCGGACGCCAGGGCCGGAATCATCCCCACTGCCAAGCATCTAGAGGCGTTACTTCTCGTGCCACACGCAGTATACGATTCCTGCCGCGAAGAACGCCTTTCGCTGTGGGCCGTCATGTTGACGCATTTCGGAGCGTAAAAGTCAGGTAGTATATGAGTCCAAGATGACGCGGGTACCGAAGGCTAGAGCGAGCAAGTTCCCATGGCGCGGCGCAGGCGGCCTTGCCTTGGTGGCTGCCGTCTCCGCTGGCATGTGGGTCGCCGCCGAGCGGCAGACCAGCAGCGCCCAGCAAGGCATCCGCCCGACCGGCCCCCTGATCTCGCGCGGCTATACCGAAGCGCCGGCCGGGACGGTGGTCGTCGCCGGCAATCCCCTGGGCGGCGCCACGGTGATCGAGCTGCGCATCAAGGACGGCCAGCACGTCAAGCGTGACGAGATCATCGCCGTTCTCTCCGGCTATCCCGCCGCCGACATCGGCGTTCGCATCGCCGAGGCGGCCCTGGCCAAGCTCAAGGCAACGCACGAGCAGGTGCTGACGGGTACCCGCGTCACCGAGCTCGCGTTGCAGGAAGCCAGCCTGAAATCGGCGATCGAGAGCAACAAGCTCGCGGCCCTCCAACGCCTGCGGTCGGGTACGCCCAACGACCAGAAGGAGATGGAAGCCAAGCTCCAGGCCGAGAGCGTCGAACGGGACAAGGCCAAGCTGGAACTCGCGAAGCAGACGCTGAAGAACGACCTGGCGCAATACGAGATCGACCTCGCCAACTCCGAGGCGAGCGTCGAGAATGCGCGCCGAACCCGCGAGGACGCCCTCGTCCGCTCGCCGCTCGACGGCGTCGTGGTGGAGATCTTTTCGCGCCAGGGCGAGCGTATCTCGAATTACGGCATCGCCAAGGTCGTCGACATGGACCAGTTGCGCGTCCGCGCCTCGGTCGACGAACTGCATCTCGCCCGCATGCAGCCCGGCGCCAAGGTCGAAATCACCTTCAAGAACGATCCGGTGACCTACAGCGGCCGGATCGCGCGTGTGCCTCTGGCGGTGACGCGCATGGTGCGCAGCGATGCCGACCTGGGTGAGCTGGCCACCCGCCTCGTGGAAGTCGAGATCGCACCCGACGAAGGCACCCGCCTGCCGCAGTACCTCGGACGCGAAGCGCGGGTCACCTTCCTGAACTGACGCCGGACGAAGGCGACCCGGCCTGGTGCTGGGGGGTCTTCCGGGCCCGCGGTCCGGCAAGACCATGACGCGCCATTGACGAAGACTGTGTACACTTCGCCCATGAAATCCATGCGCCCGACGCTCTATGGCAGCCGTCACGCGGTCTCTGCCGGCCACTATCTTGCCGCCGCCGCCGGCTTCGCGATCCTCGAAGCGGGTGGCAATGCGATCGATGCCGGCTGCGCCGCCGGCATCGCGCTGGCCGTGCTGCATCCTGACGAGGTGAACGTGGCCGGGGTGGCGCCGATCATGATCCGCACGGGCCAGGGCAAGGTGATCACGATTGCCGGCCTCGGCCACTGGCCGGCGAAGTTTCCCGCCAACCTGTTCATGCGTGAGCACGGCGGCAAGATGCCCCTCGGCCTGCTGCGCACCGTGGTGCCGGCGGCGCCCGACGCCTGGATCACCGCCCTCTCGGACTACGGCACGATGTCGTTCGGCGACGTGGCCGGCGCCGCCATCCGCCACGCCCGCGAGGGCTTCGCCGTCTTCGAATACATGGCGACCATGATCAAGGAGTACGAGGCCGGCTATCGGTCGTGGCCGTCCAATGCCGCGATCTTCCTGCCCGGCGGCAAGCTGCCGCAAGTCGGCGACCGCTTCCTGCAGACCGACCTCGCCGGCACGTTGCAATACATGGTCGACCAGGAACGCACGGCGGCAAAGCACGGCCGGATCGCGGGCCTGCGGGCCGCGCGCGCCGCCTTCTATTGCGGCGACATCGCCGAGACCATCGTGCGCTACCACGAGCAGGAGGGCGGCTATCTCGCGCGCGACGATCTCGCCAACTTCCACAGCCGCTACGAGGAGCCAGTCAGCGTCCGCTGGCGCGACTTCGAGGTCTTCACCTGCGGCCCGTGGTGCCAGGGGCCGATGCTGGCGCAGGCGCTGCGCATGATCGAAGCCTCCGGCGGGTTGAAAGGGCTTGCGCACAACAGCGCCGACTACATCCACCTCGTCACCGAGATCCTGAAGGCCGCCTGTGCCGACCGCGAATACCGCTATGGCGATCCGCTGTTCGTCGATGTCGGCCTGGACGAGCTTCTGTCGGACGCCCATGTCGCGGCCCGCGTCGGCGCGATCGACCGCGAGCGCGCCATGCCCGACATGCCGCCGCCGCTCGGCCGGCATCCCAGCAACCGGCCGCCGCCGGTATCGGCGTCGCGCACCAGGAGCGACGCCACCATCGAACCCGACACCTCCTACTGCTGCGCCGTCGACCGCTGGGGCAATGCGATGTCGGCCACGCCCTCGGACGGATCGTGGCGCTCGCCGGTCATTCCCGGCCTCGGCATCGTGCCCTCGGCGCGCGGCACGCAATCGCGGCCCGATCCCCGGCATCCCTCCGGCGTGGCGCCGGGCAAGCGGCCCCGGCTCACGCCCAACCCGGCCATCGCCGTGCGCGATGATGGCAACGTCATGCCGTTCGGCGCGCCGGGCGGCGACGTCCAGGTGCAGGCCATGCTGCAGGTGTTCCTGAACGCCTTCCATTTCGGCATGGATATCCAGGAGGCGATCGAGCAGCCACGCTTCGCCAGCTTCAGCTTCCCCAACTCCTTCGCGCCCTACACTCACCTGCCCGGTCGCCTGAACCTCGAGGACCGCCTGCCAGCGGCCACGCTCGACGAACTGCGCCGGCGCGGCCACGACGTGGAAATGTGGCCGGCCGTTACCCGTCGCGCCTGCTCGGTGGAGGCCATCCTGCTCGACAGCCGCACCGGCTTCCTGCGCGCCGGGGCGGACTTCCGCCAGCCGGCCTATGCCATGGTGGGCTGAGGTCGCCGGTCGACGCGCGCGGTTGTGACTAGACATCAAAGCTTGTCTTGTAGAGATCGGTGCCAGCGCCCATGTTGAAGGCGGCCGCGTGGCCCTCCCTTGGAAGGTGCCCCTTGCGTCACGACCTGAGCCCGCCGCTTCCGAAGCTCATTCTCCGCGAACTGGTACTGTTGCGCCGGTTGGCAAGCGATCGGCGCGCCGC
>JABCYT010000267.1 GCA_013290035.1 Alphaproteobacteria bacterium | reverse complement strand
TCGATCCCGGCCGGCCTCGAGGCGGCGCTGAAGGCGCAAGGCCGCCCGGTGGCCGTCATCAATCACGGCGTGTCGGGCGACACCCCGGCGGGCGGCCTCGATCGGGTCGACTGGATGCTGGCCGACAAGCCCGACATCGTGATGGTGGAGCTCGGGGCCAACGACGCGCTGCGCGGCCTCGATCCGGCCGCGGCCGAGCGCAACCTTGATGCCATCATCGCCAAGCTCAAGGCGGCCGGCGTCACGGTGTGGCTGGCCGGCATGTTGGCGCCGCGCAATTTCGGGCCGGAATATGACAGGCAGTTCGATGGGCTCTACAAACGGCTGGCCGCGAAATACAACGTGCCGCTCTACCCGTTCTTCCTCGACGGCGTGGCGCAGGATGCCGCGCTCAACCAGGCCGACGGCCTCCATCCCAATCCCAAGGGCGTCGATATCATCGTCGAACGCCTGCTGCCCTTCGTGACCAAGAACCTCGACGATTATGCCGCGTCTGTTCATCGCCCTGCCCGTCCCTGAGGAGATCGCCAGCGAGCTGAGCGCGCTGCAGTCGGGCGTGCCCGATGCGCGCTGGGTGGCGCCGGAGAATTTCCACGTCACCCTCTGCTTCGCGGGCGAAGTCCAGGGCGGCACGATGCGCGACCTCGAGGAGGAGCTCTCCGACGCGACGGGACCGAAATTCACCCTGACGTTGTCCGGGGTCGAGCAGTTCAGCTCGGGCAAGCAGCCGCGGGCGCTCGCGGCGCTGGTCCAGAAGAGCGAGCGGCTGGAACGGCTCCAGCAGAAGATTTCGACCATCGCCCGTCATTGCGGCATCGAGGTTGCGCGCCGCAAGTTCCGCCCGCATGTCACTCTTGCACGCTTCGGCAATGGCGCGGAAACCGGCCATCACATGGCTCAGTTCATGGCAAGCCATGCCCAGTTCCACGCCGGGCCGTGGGTCGCCGAGCACTTCTCCCTCTACTCCAGCCGAAGCGGCCGCAGCGGGCGGATCTATACGGAGCAAGCGGCGTACGGGCTGACTTACTGATCAGTGCCGCTTGAAGTACTGCACGGCTCGTTCATGCTTCTCGGCCGCCGCGCGCGACTTGAAGGTGCCGAGGTTGCGGCGCTTGCCGGTCTTGGGATCGGTCTTGCGCGAGTAGAGGCGGTATTCGCCCGAGGAAAGCTTGCGGATCATGGAGGATCTCCATCGCTGCAGGCCTTGCTGCCATGACAATTTTACTGGAACGTCACCAATCTCCCCGGGTTGCGGCAAGCACTATTCATAGAGGACATCGATGAAACCTCACGTGATCTGCCACATGGTCTCGAGCGTCGACGGCCGCATCCTGTCGAGCCGCATGCGGCCGAAGGGCGCCAACTCGGGGGGCCTGTTCGAGCGCCTGCACGACGAGCTCAAGGGCGACGCCTGGCTGGTCGGCCGCGTGACCGGCCGCGAATTCGCCAAGCGGGAGTCCTATCCGACGCAGGCCGGCCACGCCTTTCCACGCGAACACTGGTTCGCCCGGCGCGACGCGGCCGTCTGGGGGATCGCTCTCGATCGGCATGGCAAGATCGCCTGGGGCCGCTCCGACATCGGCGGCGACCCGATCGTCGTCGTGCTGACCGAACAGGTCTCCGACGCCCATCTCGCGGGCCTTCGCTCCGAGCCGGTGTCCTACATCTTCGCCGGCAAGCACGAGATCGATCTCGGGCTGGCGCTGGAGATCCTCAACCGGGAGCTCGGGATCAAGCGCCTGTTGCTGGAAGGCGGCGGCGGCTCGAACGGCTCTTTCCTGCGCGCCGGCCTCGTCGACGAGATCAGCCTGGCCATCCTCCCGGCCGTCGATGGTGCGAGGGGCGCGCCGAGCGTCTTCGACTCGAGCGACAAGAACGCGGGCGTGCCCGCTCCGATCGAGTCCATGACCTTGCAGAGCAGTCAGGTGCTGGAGGGTGGCGCGGTGTGGCTGCGCTACCAGCTTCGCAACAGCTAGCAGAAAGGTCGACTCGCGACCGACAATTTCTAGCGGGTAGCGGGTTTCAGTTCGATGATCTCGCCATTGGCCATCGGCTGCGACGTCTCGGCAGCCCGGTGGTCCCTCATCCACTCTGGCGCCACGGCACAACCCCTGTCGCGGCCCTACAGGTAGGCGCGAAAGAATTGTCCGTGTCCGACGGCGATGGCGAAGTCGCCATCCAGCGCCGACAGGCGGCTATCGAAGTCAGCGAGCCTTGCCACGAAGGCGCGAAACGATTCGGCACCCGGACCGTCGAGGTAGTCGGGATCGCAGCCGCGCCAGCAGGCTTCGATCCACGGCCGGCGGACATCGGCTGTCGTTCCCTTGCATCGCGCGGGACTGCACTCAGCCGCCGCAATCCGCGTCCATCACGACCGGGCGACATGAGCTGTGACCTTGACGGTAGTATTGTCAGACACCTAGTCTTCATCGATGGTACGCTCGCTGCGGAGGAGCTGGCGATTGCTCCTGGCAGTGCTGGCGTTTGCTGGAGTTCCTGCAGACGCACGCGCCCAGACGGCTACCCAGCAAAGAGAAGCGGCGGTGTTGCAGGCCCGCGGCGGCCACATGGCCGAGGCCCAGGCGGCGTTGCGCGCCATGTTGGCCGCCGGCACCGACGACGGCTTGGTGGCGATGGACCTCACCACGCTCCTGCAACAGGACGGCAAGTTCGCCGAGGCGATTGCGGTTTTCGAGAAGGCGGCGCGTCCCGATCCTCCGGACTATGCTCTGCTCGCCGTGACGCGGGCCTATCGCGACCTGCGCCGCTACGCCGATGCGGCGCGCCTTGCGCGCCAGGGTATGCAGCGCTTCGCCAACGACACGGTGTGGCCGCTGATCCTCTCGCTGGTCCTGAGCGACGACGGGAAGACGACGGAGGCTCTGGCCATCCTGCGCCAGCCCGCCGCCCAGCGCGCGCCACCGGTCGAGCGCCTGCTGGCCGAGGCCTATGCCTGGCGTCGGGCGGGCGATCCCTTCAAGGCCATGCGTGCCTATTCCGAGGCGATCAAGGCGGCCCCGGCCAACCCGGGCGTGCGGCTCGAGGCGGCGGGCGTGCTGCAGGACATGGGCGCACCCTTTGGCGCCGAGGTGATCGCGGGCACCCGGACGCCGTCGATTGCCGCCGACCAGGCGGCCGCGATGGTGCGTTGGGGCGCCCAGGTCCGCAGCTCCGACCCGGCGCGCCGCTTCGACGGCACCGATGCCGCACTCGCCCGGCTCGACCAGCTGCTGGCGGCCCTGCCGCCGCCACCGGCCGAGGCCGGATTGCGGCGCCGCCTCAGGCTCGACCGAATGGTGGCGCTGCGCGATCGCGTGCGCATGCAAGAGGCGGCGGAAGAGGCAGAGGCGCTCAGCGCCGACGGCCCGCTGCCACCTTATGCGGAGGAGGCCTACGCCGATGCGCTGCTCTACCTGCGGCGGCCCGAGGCCGCGCGCAACGCCTACGAGCGGCTGCTGGCCCAGACCCCCAAGGACGTCGCGGCGCGCTACGGCAAGTTCTACGCTTCCGTCGAGCTCGACGACTTCGCCACGGCGTACGCCACGATCGACGCCCTGGTTGCCGACGAGCCGGTGTGGCGCTTCTACAACAACGACCCGACGCGCTACGCCAATCAAGACCGCGCCTCTGCCGAGGTCACGGCAGCGCAGGCGCGCTTCTACGGCAACCAGCTCGGCGAGGCGTGGGCGCGCATCACCAAGTTCTCGGACGCCGCGCCCGCCGACGCCAACGGGCGGCTCGCCCTCTACCAGATCGCCAATGCCCGTGGCTGGCCGCAGCGCGCCGAGGCGGAGGCGCAGATCGCCGCCAGCCTGGCGCCGCTCGACGTCGGCTCGAAGATCGCGCTGATCGAGGTAGCGATGGCCAGCTACCGCTTCGCCGAGGCGCAGCGCCTGATGGACGAGCTGCGGGCACTCTATCCCGAGAACCAGGCCGTGCAGCGTCTGGCGCGCGAGCTCGACGCCAAGCGCCGCTGGCTGTTCGAGGCCGAGGCACGGCCCAGCAACTCCGATGGCGGCGGCGCCAACGCTGCCGGCCAGGCGCTGATCCTGCAGGGCAAGCTCACGACGCCGCCGATCGCCGACAACTGGCGACTGTTCGCGACCGGCGACTATGCCAATGCCCACCCGCCCGAGGGCTTCACCGAGCGGGCGCGCGTCGGCGCCGGCTTGGAATGGCGCATCCCGAACCTCACGGCCACGATCTCGCCGACGCAATCCTGGGGCACCTTGGCCCGGCCGGGAGGCCTAGCCACCGTCGACTGGCTTGTCACCGACCAGGTGCGGCTTGCCTTCGCCGGCGAGCTTTACTCCTGGGATACGCCGTTGCGCGCCCTGCTGTTCGGCATCACCGCCGACGAGTACAGCGCCAAGGCGACCTATCGCTGGGATGAATCGCGCAGCGTGGCGGGGAGCTTCGCCTACATGCCGTTCACGGACGGCAACCAGCGATTTGCCGGCGGCATGACCTTCAAGCAGCGGCTGATCAACCTGCCGGGCTTCGACCTCACCGGACTGGCCGAGGGCTCCGCGTCGAGCAACAACCAGCCCAATGCGCCCTACTACAATCCGACGCGGGACCTGTCGCTGACCGGCGGCCTGCTGGCCGAGCACCTGCTGTGGCGGCGCTACGACACCAGCCTGGTGCAGGCGTTGACCGTCGATGGCGGCCTCTACTCGGAGTACGGCTTCACTGACAACTGGATCGGCACGCTCAACTACGAGCACCGCTGGCGCTTCGATCCCCTCACCGAATTCCATTACGGCGTGCTGCTGACCCGCCGCGTCTACGACGGCTCGGTCGAGAACACGCTGATGTTCATCGTCGGCCTGCACCAGAGGATCTAGGACAATGCACCGCCTGCTGTGCCTGCTCGTGTTCTTTGCCGGGGCCGTGCCGATCTGCGACGCCAGGAGCCAGCCGGCCGGCCAGCGCTTCGTGTCGATCGCCTTCCACGACGTCGTCGACCGCCCGGACGAGCTCGAGACCGATTCCGTCACGGCAACGTCGCTGGCGCAATTCTTCGACTGGCTGAAAGGCACGGGCTGGACCGCCGTGTCGCTCGACGACCTGGCGGCCGCCGCGCGCGGCGTGCGACCACTGTCCGACAAGGCGATTCTCATCAGCTTCGACGACGGCTACGCCAGCCTCTACACGCGCGTCTTCCCGCTGCTCAAGGTCTACCGCTACCCGATCGTCTCGGCGCTGGTCGGCAGCTGGATGGAAGGCCGGCCCGACGGCACCGTGCTCTACGGCGATCGCACCGTGCCGCGGTCGAATTTCATATCGTGGGCACAGGCGCGCGAGATGCAGGCGTCGGGGCTGGTCGAGTTCGCCTCGCACAGCTACGCGCTGCATCGCGGCGTGCTGGCCAACCCGCAGGGCAACATGGTGCCGGCGGCGATCACTTGGCGCTACGACCCGGCGACCGGCCGCTACGAGGACGACGCGCAATACCGTGCCCGCATCCGCGCCGACCTGTCGCGGGCGCGTGGCCAGATGGCGGCCGAGCTCGGCCGCCAGCCGCGCGCGCTGGCGTGGCCGTTCGGCCGCTACAGCGGCCCCGCGCTCGAAGTGGCCAAGCAAATGGGCTTCAGCTTTGCCCTGACGCTCGAGCCCGAGCCCGCCTATACCTCCGACCTCTACGCCATCGATCGCTACTTCCCCTCCAGAAATCCCAGCCTGGCCGACATCGCTCGAAACCTGCGCTTCGAACCGGGGCGTCCGACAAGCCGG
>JABCYT010000266.1 GCA_013290035.1 Alphaproteobacteria bacterium | reverse complement strand
AGCGATGGTCGATATGTGGCGCGCCGACGTCGAATCCGCCGCCGGCCGCGACTTCCAGAAGCTGCGCGAGTCGCTCGGCAACCAGGAAACCTTCGCGCGCGCCGCCCGCCAGCTCATCCGCGATCTCAAGCTCGGCGACGAATCGGCGGACCTGCAGGACGACGACCAGGACGATTCGCAGGACCAGGAGAACGCCGACGGCCAGTCCAACGAGACCGGCGACGACCAGAGCGATTCGAGCGAGACCCACGGCTACGGCGCGCAGGGCGAGGAGACCGAGGACGCGTCGGAGCAGGAGGATGCCTCCGAGACGGTGGCCGACCAGGCGCAGACCGAGATGCAGATGGGCTCGGGCGACGAGGAGGAGCCGGGCCGCGCCGAGCGTCCGTGGCTGCCGCCGGGTGCGCTGTCCAACGAGCCGCTGGGCCAGCAGTATCACCCCTACACGGTGAAGTTCGACGAGATCGTCGAGGCCGATCACCTGTGCGACGCCGAGGAACTGGGCCGGCTGCGCAATCACCTCGACCAGCAGCTCTCCCATCTGCAGGGCGTCATCGGCAAGCTCGCCAACCGCCTGCAGCGCCGCCTGATGGCGCAGCAGAACCGGTCGTGGGACTTCGACCTCGACGAGGGCACGCTCGACGCCGCGCGCCTGGCGCGCATCGTCGCCAATCCCATGCACGCGCTCTCCTTCAAGAAGGAGAAGGACACCAACTTCCGCGACACCGTCGTGTCGCTGCTGATCGACAATTCGGGCTCGATGCGCGGCCGGCCGATCACGGTGGCGGCGATGAGCGCCGACATCCTCGCCCGCACGCTCGAGCGCTGCGGCGTCAAGGTCGAGATCCTGGGCTTCACCACGCGCGCCTGGAAGGGCGGCCAGAGTCGAGAGCAGTGGCTTGCCGCCGGCAAGCCCGCGAATCCCGGCCGCCTCAACGACCTGCGCCACATCATCTACAAGCCGGCCGACGCGCCATGGCGGCGCGCCCGCAAGAATCTCGGCCTGATGCTGCGCGAGGGCATCCTCAAGGAGAACATCGACGGCGAGGCGCTGTTGTGGGCGCACAACCGACTGCTGCAGCGGACCGAGGAGCGCAAGATCCTCATGGTGATCTCCGACGGCGCGCCGGTCGACGATTCGACCCTGTCGGTCAATCCCGGCAACTACCTCGAGCGCCACCTGCGCGACGTCATCGACTGGATCGAGACGCGCTCGCCGATCGAGCTCATCGCCATCGGCATCGGCCACGACGTCACGCGCTACTATCGTCGCGCCGTCACCATCGTCGACGCCGACCAGCTGGGCGGCACCATGATGGAACAGCTCGCCTCGCTGTTCGACGAGGAAGAGAAGAAAAAGGTGACGATCGCCAGCCGCGGCCGCGGTGGCGCGAAGGCCGCCGGCGCCAAGTCGGGCCGACGCGCCGCCTGAGTGCGGCCGCCTGCTGGACGGGCGTACCTTGTTCACCGCCGCCCGTTCGCTCCTGACGCTCTGCCTGCTGGCGGCCGCCTGCGCCAGTGCATCCTTGCCGCCCGCCGGGGCGAAGGAGCAGGCGCTCGAGATCCACAGCCGTGCCCTGGCGCTCAGGTTCGACGAGCCGGCCGTCACCAGCGTTGGCCGCCTGCTGTGGCGCGGCGGCCTTTCGATGACCGCCAATTCGCGCAGTTTCGGCGGCTGGTCGGACCTCCATGTCACGCCCGACGGGCACACCCTCACCTCGATCTCCGACGAGGGTTCCTGGTTCACCGCCACGGTCGACTACGACGCCAAGGGCAATCTGGCAGGGCTCAGCGGCGGCCAGATCGGCAAGTTGCTCGGCCTCGACGGCCAGCCGCTCGTCGGCAAGGTCGAAGCCGACGCCGAGGGCATGGCGCGCCTGCCCGACGGCTCCTGGCTGGTCTCTTTCGAACACCATCACCGGCTGTGGCGCTACCCCACGCTTAGCTCGACACCGCTTCCGGTCGACGGCCCGGCCGATATCGGCCGTCAGCCGAGCAACGGTGGTATCGAGACGCTGACGGCGCTCGCCGACGGCCGCATCATCGCGATCAGCGAGGAATACAGCCTGCGACCCGGCACGTTGGTTGGCTGGATCGGCCAGCCGACCGGGACCGGTCGCTACGCGTGGCAGACCTTCGAGTACGCCAAGACCCCGGACTTCAATCCGACGGCGATCGCCAGGCTACCCGACGGATCGTTCGCCACCATCGAACGCGCCTTCGACTTCGTGCGCGGCGTGCGCTGCCGCGTGATGCGCTTCGAGCGAGCCCAGCTCAAGCCCGGTGGCACCGTGCGCGCCGAGGAGCTGGCGAGGCTCGCCTCGCCCTATGCGGTCGACAATCTGGAAGGGTTGGCCGTGACCACGGGAGCACGCGGCGAGACGCTCTTGTGGCTGATCTCGGACGACAACTTCAATCCGCTTCAGCGCAACGTCCTGCTGCTGTTTGAATTGGCAAAGTAAAGGCCGCTTACGCGGCCTTCTTCGCATCCTTCTTGGCCTTCGCCGAGGCCACCCGGCGCTTCAACACCTTCATCTCGGGGCTGAGCTTGCTGTCGTTGGTGCCCAGTAGGTAGGCGTCGATGCCGCCATTGTGCTCGATGGTCTTCATGCCGCGCGGCGTCAGGCGCAAACGCACCGTGTGGCCGAGCACATCCGACAGGACCGAGCCGACCTGCAGGTTGGACAGGAACCGGCGCCGGGTCTTGTTGTTGGCGTGGCTCACATTGTTGCCGTACTGCACGGCTTTGCCCGACAGGGCGCAACGACGGGGCATGGCGATATCCGCTAAAAAACGATCCCGCCAAGGGGCGGGAAGGCCGGCTTTTTACGGGCCCGAAGGGGGGCCGTCAAGCGAGCCAGTCCGCGGTTACGCGAACCAGTCGACGACCCGCTCGCTGATATCCTCGACCTGATCCTCCGGAATCACCCGTCCGCGGGCCGAGATTCCCGCCTCGTGCACGGTTTCCGGGTCGCCCGAGACCAGGGGATGCCACCAGTAGAGGTCCTGCTTGAAATGGACCAGCCGGTAGGCGCAGGTCTTGGGGAGCCAGTCCATCTTTTCCACAACCTTTGGGGTGAGTTGGATGCAGTCCGGCACGATCTTCTTGCGGTTCTTGTAGTCCCGGCAACGGGCGGTCTTGGGGTCGAGAAGCTTGCAGCAGGTGTCGGTCTGGGCGAGTTCCCCGGTGCCCTCGTATTCCAGCTTATTGACGCAGCACAGGCCGCAGCCGTCGCAGAGCGATTCCCACTCCTGCTTGGACATCTGGGCGAGCGACTTGCGCTTCCAGAACGGCAGCTCCTGGGCGGCGGCGGCGCGGCGGGCGCGCCTGACGAAGGACTTAGCGGCCATGGAAGGCTTTTAGCATATGTCGGGCCGCCGCGGCGGGGGTCGTTCGGCCGGCTTCGACCTCGCGTTCCAGGCCGGGCACCAGCTTGCGCACCTCCGGATGCTTGCGCAGCTCGGCCAGCAGCGTCTCGCCGACCTCGCTCCACATCCAGGCGCGAGCCTGCTCAGCCCGCCGGTGGGCGATCCCCTTCTCGCCGACCGCCTGCCTGAATCTTTCGATGGTCTGCCAGACCTCGACCACGCCCTCGCCGGTGAGCGCCGAGCAGGTCGCCACCTCGGGCGTCCAGCCGGCGGTGGGCGAGCGCAACATGCGGAGCGCATGCTGGTAGTCCGAAGCCGCCCGCCGCGCCGTCGCCAAGAGGTCGCCATCGGCCTTGTTGACCACGATCAGGTCGGCGAGCTCGATCACGCCGCGCTTGATGCCCTGCAGATCGTCGCCGCCGGCCGGCAGCAGCAGGACGATGAACATGTCGACCATATCTGAGACCGCGGTCTCGGACTGGCCGACGCCCACCGTCTCGACGATCACCGTGTCGAAGCCCGCGGCTTCGGCCAGCAACATCGCCTCGCGGGTGCGCCGCGCCACGCCGCCCAGGGTGGCGCCGGCCGGCGAGGGCCGGATGAAGGCGGCGGGCTGGCGCGACAGTTCCTCCATGCGTGTCTTGTCGCCCAGGATCGATCCGCCGCCGCGCTTGGACGACGGATCGATGGCCAGCACCGCGAGCGAGCGCCCGCGCTCGAGCAGGGCGAGGCCGAAGCGCTCGATGAAGGTCGATTTCCCTACGCCCGGCACACCGGTGATGCCGAGCCGCACCGACTTGGCCGCGTGCGGCAGCGCGGCCGCCAGCAGCGCATCGGCGCGCTCGCGATGATCGGCGCGTGTCGATTCGATCAGGGTGATGGCCTGCGCCAGCGCGCGCCGGTCCCCGGCCAGCAGGGGCGCGAGCAGCGGATCGGCTGACTTGTCGGTCTTGGCGGCCGCGGCGCTCATGGGCTGGCAGGATTATCAGCCGCGCCGGTGGAACGCCAGCAAGGCGGCGATACCGGTGACGGCGTAGAAAACGGCGACCGTCCAGCCGAGGCCGGGATCGCCCAACGCATCCATCGCCGCCCCGGCGAGCGGGCGGCCGGCGAGGCCGCCCACGATGTACAGCATGCTGAACGCCGTGTTGGCGCGGGCGATATCGCCGCCGTTGAAATGCCGGCCGAGCAACGCGAGGCCGACCGGATAGATGGCGAACGACATGCCGCCCCACAGCATGATCACGCCGATGATCGCGGGCGACTGCGCCGAAACGAGCGGCAGCAAGGCCACCAGGACGGCGCTTGCCAAGGTGCACCCGGCGAGGACAACGCGGCGGTCGAGATGATCGGCCATCCAGCCGATCGGCCATTGCAGGATCACGTTGCCGATCACGAAGGCCGACAGCCAGAGCGCGCCGATTTGCGCCGAGACGCCGGCGCCGACGGCGTAGACCGGCAGGAAGCTGAACGCGACCTGCTCGCCCAGCCCGCAGGCGAACGCGGCCAGCATGGCCAGCGGCACGGCGACGACGACAGCCAGGTAGCCGCTGTCGGCCGCGTGCTCGATCACCGGCGCCTTCTTCCAGTAGGGCAGCAGCGGCAGCGCCACCAGCAGGGCGAGCGCGGCGGAGGTCAGGAACGGCGCCGGCCCGTAGACGCCGACCAGCTGGAGCACGAACGGGCCCAGCGCCATGCCGAGTGCCACCATGGTGGCGTAGACGCCCATGACCCTGCCGCGCCGGCTTTCCTCGACGACGACGTTCATCCAGATCTCGCTCACCACCCAGGGCACGCCGCCGACCGCGCCATGCAGCAGGGTCAGCACGAACCACGCGACGGGGCCTGCGGTCAGCGTGTAGGCGACCGTGAGCGCCGAGCCCGCGACGACCGAGGCCAGGATGAACGGCACCGTGCCAAACCGCGCCGCCAGCCGGGGAATGTGCGAGGCGGTGGCCAGCATGCCCATGCCCCAGCCGGCGGCCACGATGCCGATGGTGAGTTTGTCGGCGCCTTGCCGCTCGAGCGCCAGCGGCACCAGCGGCATCGCGACGCCCGCCTGCAGGCCAATGGCGGCGCAAGCGGCGAAGACCGGCAGCAGCGAGCGCCAGGGGTTTGCGGCGCTTACGCTACTCGGCGACACGGAGATGCCCCTCGGCGCGGAACGAGGGCGGCTCCTCGCCCTGGTGCTCGACCTGCCGTTCGGCCTCAGCCGCGGCCTCCTGCTGGCGCTGCCACATGTCGGCATAGAGGCCGTTTCGCGCCAGAAGCTCGGCATGGCGGCCGCGCTCGACGATGCGGCCGCGGTCGAGCACGATGATCTCGTCGGCGTGGATGATGGTCGACAGGCGGTGCGCAATCACCACGGTGGT
>JABCYT010000265.1 GCA_013290035.1 Alphaproteobacteria bacterium | reverse complement strand
TCGCCTCGAACTCGACCATCACCGGCTCGGGGTCCATCAATGGCGGGCGATTGAAGAAATCGAGGTTGAGCACCGCCGCCGCCAGCACGATGACATGGAACATCGCCGACACGATGGCCGGTGTGCGCATCTCGCTGCTTTCGGGGGAGCGCTCGGCCATCGATCGCTTCGCCTCGGGGTCTACCGGCGGGGCGCCGGCTGCTGCTGGGGCGCGGGTGTCGGCACTGGCGTCACGGTGCCGCCACCGCCCTTGCCGAGCTGCTGGGCCTGCTCGCCGAGAAGGCCGAGCTGGCGGAAGCCGCTGTCGATCACCACGCCCATGACCTCCATCATCTTGCCGTAGTCCACCGACTTGTCGCCGCGCATGAACACGCGCTGGTCGGGCTTCTCCTCGTGCACCGCCTTCAGCTTGGTGGCGAGGTCGGCGACCTCGTAGGGCGTCTCGCCGAGGAAGACCTCGCCCTTGGCGTTCACCGACACGACCAGCGGCTCGTCCTTGCCGCCGACCTGCGATGCGCTGGTCTTCGGCAGGTCGACGGGAACGCCGACCTGCAAGAGCGGCGCGGTGACCATGAAGATGATCAGCAACACCAGCATGACGTCGACCAGCGGCGTCACGTTGATGTCGGCGATCGGCGTGTAGCGCCGTCGCCTGAACCTGCCGCCGGTGCTGCCGGAGCCGGCAGCGGGAATGATGCCTGCCATCAGACCTCCTCCTCGAGCTGGCGCGACAGGATGGTGATGAACTCGCCGGCGAAGGCCTCGAGCTGCTGGGCGTAGCGCGCGACCTGGCCGGACAGGATGTTGTAGGCGCCGGCCGCCGGGATCGCGGCGACCAGGCCGATCGCCGTCGCGAACAGCGCTTCGGAGATGCCCGGCGCCACCACGGCAAGCGAGGTGTTCTTCGACTGCGCGATATGACCGAAGGCGTTCATGATGCCCCACACCGTGCCGAACAGTCCGACGAAGGTGGCGTTGGCGCCGACCGTCGCCAGGAAGCCCAACCGCTTCTCGATCGCCTCCATCTCGCGCGCGATGGTGACGCTCATCACCTGCTCGATGCGCTGGCGAAGGGCGGCGCGCGCCGTGGCGCTCTGCGCCAGCCCCTTCGACACCGAACGACGCCATTCGCGCATGGCGGCCGAGAAGATGCTCGACATCGGGTCATCCGGCTTGGCGCCGACCCGATCGTAGAGATCCTCGAGCGAGACCCCCGACCAGAACGTGTCTTCGAACGATTGCGCACTCTTCTTCAGCGAGCGCAGCCGCAGCATCTTCTCGAAGATGATCGCCCACGACCAGAACGATGCCAGCAGGAGGGCAATCATCACCGCCTTGACGACCCAGTCGGCCTGCATGAACAGGCCGTAGACCGACATATCGAGCGGTCCGGTGCTGCCGCCGAGGGGGGTTCCGGCGACCTGCGCAAAAGCGTCCATTATTGGAATCTCCGTTGGTTCAAAGGTTTATACCTGAATATGGCGCGAGCGGGGCGAGCCGCCCGATGAGACTTGGGCCAAGGCTGTGCGCAGATGCTGCGGCAATCGGACCGGCCGGCCGCCGGCGCCCATGCAGGCGACGACGAGCGAGGCGCGGACCAGGATCTCTTCTCCACGGCGCGCCTGTTGAATCATGTCCAGCGACGCGCCGCGCAATTCGCCGCAGCTCGTGACCACCTCGATCGTCTCGTCGAGCCGGGCGGGCTTCAGGTAATCGACGGTGCAGCGGCGGACGACCCAGTGGACACCGCGCTCGTCGCGCAAGGAACTGTGTTCCTGGCCGAGCAGCCGCAGCAGCTCGGTGCGGCCGCGCTCGAGAAAGCGCAGCCAGTTGGCGTAGTAAACGATGCCGGCCGCATCGGTGTCCTCGTAATAAATCCGTAGCGGCAGCACATGGACGCCCTCGGAAAAATGGCCGGACGTGGGTCCGCCCGATAGGGCGGCGCTCACGCCTCCTCCGCCGGGTCGTCGGTCGCCAGCAGGTCGAGCTGCCGTCTCTGATCCTTGGGCATCGCCACGCCGAGATGGCGGTAGCCGCCTTCCGACAGCAGCCGGCCGCGCGGCGTGCGCATCAACAGGCCGAGCTGCATCAGGTAGGGCTCGATCACGTCCTCGATGACGTCACGCTGTTCGGAGAGCGCTGCGGCGAGGGTTTCGACGCCGACCGGTCCGCCGCCGTAATTCTCGGCGATGCAGGCAAGATAGCCGCGGTCCATGGCGTCGAGCCCACGCCCATCGACCTCGAGCCGCGTCAGCGCCGCGTCGGCGACCGCTGCGTTCACTAGCGCCTGTCCGTCCACCGCCGCGAAGTCGCGGACACGGCGCAGCAGGCGGTTGGCAACGCGCGGCGTGCCGCGCGAGCGCCTGGCGATCTCCGCGCCGCCGTCCTTGGCCATCTGCATCTTCAAAACGCGGGCGGCGCGATGCACGATCGTCTCGAGCTCGGCCGGTTCGTAGAACACCAAGCGCAGCGGAATGCCGAAGCGCTCGCGCAGCGGCCGCGTCATCAGGCCCGAGCGGGTCGTGGCGCCGACCAGGGTGAAAGGCGGCAGCTCGATGCGCACCGAGCGCGCGGCGGGCCCCTCGCCGATCATGAGGTCGAGCTGGAAATCCTCCATCGCGGGGTAGAGGACCTCCTCGATCGACGGAGCGAGGCGATGGATCTCGTCGATGAACAGCACGTCGTGCGGCTGTAAATTCGTGAGCTGGGCGGCAAGATCGCCCGCCTTCTGGATCACCGGCCCTGACGTGGCGCGAAAACCCACCCCCATCTCGCGCGCTACGATCTGGGCCAGGGTTGTCTTGCCGAGACCGGGCGGGCCATGGAACAGCACATGGTCGAGCGCCTCGCCGCGCGACTTGGCGGCGGTGATGAAGATTTTCAGGTTCTCGCGGACCTGCTTCTGCCCGACGAAGTCGTCGAGCGTCTGCGGGCGCAGCGCCAGTTCGGCGGCATCCTCTTCGGCGCGCTTGGCCGTCACCAGGCGCTCAGGCGGTTGGGCGGGCGCCTCGTTCATCGCGCCAGCTCGCGCAGGGCGGCACGGATCACGGCATCGAGCGTGGCTTCAACGCCAAGCCGCTGCGTCACGCGCGCCACCGCACCGAACGCCTCGACGCGCTTGTAGTCGAGATTGACCAGGGCGGAGACCGCGTCCTCGTTGATCGAACCGGCCGGCATCGCCGGCGCCTCTACGCCCTTGCCCGCCGGCGCGACGCCGAAGGCCGCAGCCTTGTCCTTGAGCTCGGTGGCGAGCCGCGCCGCGAGCTTGGGGCCCACGCCGGTCGGCCGGCTGAGCGTGGCGCGGTCCTGGGCGGCGATGGCGCGGGCGATCTCGTCGGGCGACAGGGTCGACAGGATCGAGAGCGCCACCCGGGCGCCCACGCCCTGCACCGTCGTCAGGATGCGGAACCAGTCGCGCTCGGCGGTTTCCAGGAAGCCGTAGAGCGCGATCGCGTCCTCGCGCACGATGGTCTCGACCAGCACGGTCACCTCATCGCCCGCCGCCAGTTCGCGCAGCGTGCGGGCCGAGGCCGAAACCAGGTAGCCGACGCCGCCGACATCGACGATCGCCGAGTCAACGTCGACGGTATCCACGACGCCTTTCAGCTTGGCGATCACAGGGCCGCCTCCACGCGCTTGGCGGTGGCACGATGATGGGCGTGGCAGATCGCCACCGCCAGCGCGTCGGCGGCGTCGCTGGTCGCCTCGACGCCGGGCAGCAGGCGGCCGACCATCATGGCGATCTGGCGCTTGTCGGCATGGCCCGCGCCGGTCACCGACTTCTTGACGAGATTGGCGGCATATTCGAACACCGGCAGGCCGGCGCGCGCCGGCGCCAGCATGACGACACCGCGCGCCTGGCCGAGCTTCAGGGTCGATCCCGGATTGAGGTTCACGAAGGTCTCCTCGACCGCCGCCTCGAGCGGGCGCTGCGCCTCGACGATGGCGGCGACGCCCTCGAAAAGTTCCTTCAGGCGCTCGGCCAGCGTGCCCACCGTGGCGACCCTGACGACGCCGTGCGCCACGTGGCGCAGCCGGTTGCCGTCGACTTCGATCACGCCCCAGCCGGTCAACCGCAGACCGGGATCGAGGCCGATCAGTCTCATCTCGGCTGCACTTCAGGCCGCGAACTTCGCCAGAGCGTCGTCCGACACCTCGAAATTGGCGTAGACGTTCTGGACGTCGTCGTTGTCTTCCAGGGCTGCGATGAGGTCGAGCAGCGTCCGGACAACCTCGCCCTCGACGGGTGTTGCCGTCTTGGGCCGCCACATCAGCTTGGCGACCGACGGCTGGCCCAGCGACTTCTCGAGCGCCTCGCGGACGGCGTTGAAGTTCTCCTGGGCGCAATAGATTTCGTGCACGCCGTCCGGCCCCTCGCCGCTCATGACGTCGTCGGCGCCGGCATCGATCGCCTTTTCCATCACCTCGTCGGCAGTGCCCGCGCTCAAGGGAAAACGGAACTCGCCCAGCCTGTCGAACATGAACGACACGCTGTTGGTCTCGCCGAGATTGCCGCCGAACTTGCTGAAGGCCGAGCGGACCTCGCCCGCCGTGCGATTGCGGTTGTTGGTCAGCGCCTCGACGATCAGCGCCACGCCGGCCGGTCCGTAGCCCTCGTAGCGCACCTCGTCGTAATTGGCGTCGGCATCCGAGCCTGAGCCGCGCTTGATGGCGCGATCGATGGTGTCGCGCGTCATATTGTTTTCGCGCGCTGTGATCATTGCCGCGCGCAGGCGCGGATTGGCATTCGGATCGGCCGCGCCGAGCCGGGCTGCCGTGGTGATTTCGCGGATCAGCTTGGTGAAGATCTTGGCGCGCTGGGCGTCCTGGCGCCCTTTGCGGTGCATGATGTTCTTGAATTGCGAATGGCCCGCCATCGCCCGACAACCAGATTGAGTGACTTGATGGGCCGGCTATACCACTTCTCGTGGGTTTTGGGAGTGTTAGTGACAGTGCAAGCAGTCGCCTGCACAAAAAAAGGCGGGGGCCGAAGCCCCCGCTAAAAAACGTCGGAACCTAGATTCCGACGCCCCCTCTAACCTTGAAGACAGTCCGCCAACGCGGCGAAAAATCGTTTAACATCAAAAGGATGCCGCTTTTTCCCCAAGCCGTCAACGAGGGTCTTCAAGGTACTCCTAATAGGTATACATCGCCCCTGTGGGATACAAGATGCTGCAATCTAGGCCGTGGGGGCCAGCCGCCCGCCCAGCCGCAGCGGGCGCACCGAGCGCGCCAGGCCGGTCCGGTCGTCGGTTTCTACTACCGCCGCGCATAATGTCCCTTCGCCTTCGGCCGGCGCCAGGCGCTCCCCGGGCATCTTCTTGATGAAACGCTGCACGGCGATCTCCTTCTTCATACCGATCACCGAATCATAGTCGCCGCACATGCCGACATCGGTCTGATAGGCGGTTCCGCCGGGCAGCACCCACCCATCGGCCGTCGGGATATGGCTGTGCGTGCCGAGCACGGCGGAGACCCGACCGTCGCAATAATGGCCCATCGACTGCTTCTCGCTGGTCGCCTCGCCATGGACGTCGACCAGAATGAAGTGCGCCGAGCCGCCGAGACCGTACTTGGCGAGCTCGGCATCGATGGCGCGGAACGGATCGTCGAGCGCGTCCATGAACAGGCGGCACATGACATTGATCACCACGATCTTCTGGCCGCGCGCGGTCTGGAACAGGTTGGCGCCCCAGCCGGGCGTGCCGGGCGGGAAGTTGATCGGCCGCAGCAGCCGCTTGTCCTGCGCGATG
>JABCYT010000264.1 GCA_013290035.1 Alphaproteobacteria bacterium | reverse complement strand
AATCCCGGGCATAGGAATTGCTTATGCTGTGAGGCGGGGTAGGCTCAGCGACGCGGGAGGGGCGGGATCGATGGCGGGAACGCCGATCATCGAGGCGGAGGACGTAACCAAACGGTTCGGCGACCACCAGGTGCTGACGCACGTCCGCCTGCCGGTGATGGAGCGCGATGTCGTCTGTGTCGTGGGCCCGAGCGGCTCGGGCAAGACGACCTTGCTGCGCTGCCTGGCGCTCCTGGAGATGCCAAGCGAGGGCCGCATCGTCATGGAAGGCACGACGATCTCGACGCCCCAGCCCGACCGGCAGGTCAAGGCCGCCGCACGCGCCGTGCGCTCCGACGTCGGTATGGTTTTCCAGCACTTCAATCTGTGGCCGCACATGTCGGTCTTGGAAAACCTGATCGAGGCACCGCTGCGGGTGAAGAAGATGCCGCGCGAAGAGGCCGTCGCCATGGCGGAGAAGCTGCTGGCCAAGGTCGACCTTTCCGACAAACGCGACGCCTATCCGGCGCGGCTGTCGGGTGGCCAGCAGCAGCGGGTGGCGATCGCCCGCGCGCTCGCCATGTCGCCCAAGGTGCTGCTGTTCGACGAGGCGACGTCGGCGCTCGACCCGGAACTGCGCCGCGAGGTGCTGCTGGTCATGCGCCAGCTCGCGCTCGAAGGGATGACCATGCTGGTGGTGACGCACGAGATGGGCTTCGCGCGCCACGTCGGCACGCGCACGGTATTCATGGACAAGGGCGAGATCGTCGAGGAGGCGCCGGGGGCTGCCTTCTTCGATGCACCGAAGACGGAGCGCGCCAGGCGCTTCCTGCAGCAGTTCGAGGAATGACGGGGAAGGTCAACGAAGGAGGCCGATCGATGGGTGTGACGAAGTTCCTGGGGGCGTTCGCCCTCGCCGCAGCGTTCGGGCTGATGGCCTCGGCCGGTGCCGAGGCGCAGCAGACGCAGTCGCGGCTCTATGAGGTGACCAAGAGCAAGAAGCTCAGGGTCTGCCAGTTCCCGCTCTACTATTCGATCTCGTTCCGCAATCCCAAGACGGGCGAGATCGAGGGCATCGATGCAGACCTCGCCAAGGAACTGGCCAAGGAGCTCGACGCCAAGCTCGAGATCGTCGAGACGAGCTTCGGCACCTTCATCGCCGACCTGCAGGCCGGCAAGTGCGAGATCGGCATGTTCGGCGTCGGCGCCACCCTGAAGCGCGCGCAGGCGGTCGAGTTCTCCAAGCCCTACCTGATCACCAACATCTACGTGGTGACGCGCAAGGACAGCAAGATCAAGAAGTGGGAGGACCTCGACCAGAAGGGCGTCAAGACCGCCGCTTCGCTCGGCAGCTACATCGACGTCTTCATGAAGGACTACCTCAAGAACGCCGAGGTGATCTCGATCGCCCCGCCCAACACGCGCGAGGCCGAGTTGGTAGCGGGCCGGGTCGACGCCATCCTCACCGACTTCCCGACGGCGATCAAAGTCACCGACGAGTTCGACTGGGCGACCTACATCCTGCCGGCCGAGAAGCTCGCCGTGACGCCCTACTCCTATGTCGTGCCGTCGGGCGATCAGATCTGGCTGAACTACATCAACCTGTTCGTCGACACGATCAAACTCGACGGACGGCTGATGAAGTACGCCAAGAAGCACAAGCTCGACCCGATCGTGGCGCCGTAGACACTCGCCTCCCTCCCCCGTCATACGGGGAGGCAAGGAGATTGCAAATGTTCAAATACCAGTTCCGCTGGGACACCGTGTGGGGCAGCTTCGACTTCCTGATGTCGGGGCTGCAGATGACCTTGATCATCTCGGCCGCCACACTCGTGCTGGCGATGGTCGGCGGGTTGATCATCGCGCTGCTCGACATGTCGCGCTTCCGCACGTTGCGCTGGATCGGCGTGTCGATCGGCGAAGTCGTGCGCAACACGCCGATCCTGGTGCAGCTCCTGTGGGTCTACTACGTGCTGCCCATCGTGTTCAACGTGCGCATCGAGGCGCTGGTGGCGCTGATCATCGGACTCGCGCTCTACCAGGCGGCCTTCATTGCCGAGGTCTACCGCTCGGGCATCCAGGGCGTGCCCAAGGGCCATCGCGAGGCGGCGCAGGTGCTCGGGCTTTCGCCCGGGCAATCGTTCCGCCGCATCGTGCTGCCGCAGGCGGTGCGCATGACCCTGCCGCCGCTCGCCTCGAATTTCGTGCAGCTCATAAAGTTCTCCTCGTTGGGCGCGGTGATCTCGGTAAGCGAGATCACGCGGCGGGGCATGGAGCTCTCGGCCACCAATTTCCGGCCGCTGGAAACCTTTACCTTCATCGCCGTCGTCTATTTCTTCATCTGCTGGCCGCTCGCCATGGCAATCCGCTGGTGGGAACGCCACCTGCAGAACCGCTGATGCCCTCCTCCCTTCGCGACGAACTCGCCCGCCGGGTCGACGCCGCGCGCGAGCGCCTGATCGCCAACACGCAGCGGCTGGTGGCGGTGGCCTCGCCCAACCCGCCGAGCGACACGCATGACGTGGCCGCGGTCGCCCAGGCGTTGCTGCTCGAGATCCCGGGCATCGAGGTCGAGCGCATCGAGCCCGCACCGCGTGTGGTGAGTTTGATTGGCCGCATCAGGGGCGCAAGGCCGGGCCGCCGGCTGATCTTCAACGGCCATCTCGACACTTTCCCGATCCGCGAAGACCTCGCCTGGACCGTGCCGCCGCTGGGCGGCGTGCTCAAGGACGGCAAGCTCTACGGCCGCGGCGTGTGCGACATGAAGGGCGGCATCGCCTGTTCCCTGCTGGCAGCGACGCTGCTGGCGGAGCATCGCGACGCCTGGGCGGGCGAGATCGTGCTCACCTTGGCGGGCGACGAGGAGAATATGGGCTCGCTTGGCACCGGCTACATGCTGGAGCACATCCCGCATGCGCGGGGCGACGCCGATATCTGCGGCGACGTCGGCTCGCCGCGGGTCGTGCGTTTCGGCGAGAAGGGCCTGATGTGGGTCGAGGTCGAAGCGACGGGATCGCCGGCGCACGGCGCGCACGTCCATCGCGGCGCCAACGCCATCGATCGCCTCAGGGAGGCGCTCGATCGCCTGAAGGAGCTCGAGGCGATTCCCTTCCAGGCGCCGCGCGCCGTTACCGAAGCCATCAGCAACGCCAAGGCGATCTCGGAGGCGCTATCGGGTGCCGGCGAGGCCGACACGCTCTCGCGCGTCACCGTGAATATCGGCACCATAGAGGGCGGCACCTCGCCCAACCTGGTGCCGACCCACGCCATCGCCCGCGCCGACATCCGGCTGCCCGTCGGCATCACCACCGAGGTGCTGGCGCGGAAACTCGATGAATGGCTGGCGCCGATACCCGGCGTGACGTGGCGCGCGCTTCGCCGCTTCGAGCCCTCCTTCACCGAGCCCGGTCACGAGATCATCCGGCGCACCGCCCAGGTCGCGGCCGAAGTGCTGGGCGAGACGCCGGCCGTGAACATGCGGGTCGGCGGCTCCGATTCGCGCTGGTATCGGCAGTACGGCGTACCGACCGTCGTGCTGGGGCTGACACCCTTCAACATGGGCGGACCAGACGAGTATGTTCTGGTCGACGAGCTTCTGGCGGTCGCCAAGATCCACACGCTGGTGGCCTACGACTTCCTCTCCGCGGAGCGATGACCATGCACCAGCTGTCCGATTCCGAGCTTTTCACCTCGCCCATGACCTTCATGGGCGTGCCCTATGGGCGGCCGGGTCCGGCCAACAAGGCGGCGATCCTCGGCATTCCCTTCGATTGCGGCACCAACATGCGGATCGGCGCGCGCGGCGGCCCCGACTCCGTGCGCCAGCAATCGGCGCTGATGCGGCGCTTCAATCCCACCCATGCCGACTTCGATCCCGTGGCCGCGCTGGGGCTGGTCGATTGCGGCAACGTCAAGCTCACGCCATCGAAGATCGTCGACGCCTTCGAGCGCACCGAGCAGGCGGTCGACCGCATCGTCGCAGCGGGCGCCATCCCCGTCACCATCGGCGGCGACGGCTCCGTCACCGTCCCGGTCGCCCGCGCCGTCGGCAAGAAATACCCGAAAATGGCGGCGCTCCATATCGACTCGCACACAGACTCCTATCCCTACGGCGAGGAGGAAAAATACAACTCCGCCACGCAGTTCACGCACGTCGCCGAGGAAGGTCTGGTCGATCCGGAGTTCTCCTGGCATGTCGGCATCCGCAGCACGACCTACGCCCAGGGCGTGGTGCCGCGCGCCATGAGCCTCGGCTACAAGATCGTGTCGCTCGACGAGCTGATCCGCGGCGGTTTCGCACAGCGCATGGCCGAATTCCGCGACAAGGTCGGCAGGCGACCGGTCTATCTCTGCTTCGACATGGACGTGTTCGATCCGTCCTGCGCGCCCGGCGTATGCACGCCGTCATGGGGCGGGCTGTCGGCTCGCGAAGGCATCGACCTGCTGCGCTGCCTCACCGATCTCAACATCGTGGCGGTCGACGTCAACACGGTGAGCCCGCCGCAGGACGTGAACGGCATGGCCGCTCACCTCTGCGCCCACGTCGTCTACGAGACACTGGTGCTGCTCAGCCGCCAGATGGGCCTGGCCGAGGGGAACTAGTCCGCCGGGGCGCACCACTCCAGTGAAGCGTCTTCGTCGACGCCAAAGGAAGACCGCGCGGCTGGAGTGGCGCGCACCCAGCAGGTTTGCTAGCCTGATCAAATCAACGCGTAATCGTTGGAGAATGCGTACGAGTCATCACTGAATATCGACCATCCGGCATGCAAGCCGGGGGCGACAACGATCTGGGAGGATCGAGTATGGAAGCCACTATCGAAGCTTCGACCATGCGCAAGGTCTATCTGCGCCTGTTGCCATTCGCAGTGCTGTCGTACGTCATGGCCTATATCGACCGCATCAACGGCAGCTTCGCAGCGCTGACCATGCGCGCCGACCTCAACATGTCGGCGGCCGACTTCGGTTTCGCCGTCGGCACCTTCTACTGGGCCTATTTCCTGTTCGAAGTGCCGAGCAACGTGATCATGGAAAAGGTCGGGGCGCGTATATGGATCGCCCGCATCATGATCACCTGGGGAATCTTCGCCTGCGCCACCGCCTTTGTGACCGGCACAACGAGCTTTGCCGTCGTGCGCTTCCTGCTGGGCATGGCCGAGGCCGGCTTCTTCCCCGGCCTCATCCTTTATTTCACTTATTGGTTCCCCGCGCGCCATCACGCGCGCATCGTCTCGAGCTTCCTGGTCGGCCTGCCGATCGCGGTGGCGGCCGGCGCGCCGATCTCGACGGGCCTGATGAGTCTGGACGGGCTGTTCGGCCTCAAGGGTTGGCAGATCATGTTCTTTGCCGAAGGCATTCCCACGATCGCGCTCGGCTTTCTCACGTTTTTCGTCATGACCAACAGGCCGGAGCAAGCGACGTTCCTGACGAAGCCGGAGAAGGACTGGCTGGCCGACAAGATCGCCAGCGAACGCAAGGCCAAGGAAACGGTGCGCGTCTACTCGTTGTTCGAATCGATGACGAACCCCCGGGTGCTGCTCCTGGCGCTCAACTATTTCGGCATCGTCACGGCGAGCCTCGGCATATTGTTCTTCGTCCCTCAGATCATCAAATCGCTCGGTACGATGAGCAACATGACGGTCGGCTGGCTGACCATGATCCCCTACATCTGCGGCGGCATCTCGCTCGTCGCTTGGGGTCGCATCTCCGACAGGATGAACGAGCGGCGCTGGAACCTTTTGCTGGCCTGCGTGCTGTCGACCGGCGGACTGGTGATGGCT
>JABCYT010000263.1 GCA_013290035.1 Alphaproteobacteria bacterium | reverse complement strand
GGGTGTTTGGCCGCTTTTGTTGTGTCGTTGTCGTCACGCGTGAGGTTCCATGGCATCCGCTGCCGAGCAACTTGCATCCAACCTGAACTGGGGCGCGATCGGTAAGGCGACCGAGCTCAAGAAGCGCCTGTGGTTCACCGTGGCCGCACTGGTCGTCTTCCGCATCGGCGCCTATATCCCGGTGCCCGGCGTCGATCCCCACGCCCTGGCCGAGATCTTCGCCCGTACCGCCGGCGGCATCGCCGGCCTCCTCGACGTGTTCTCGGGCGGCTCGATCGGCCGCATGTCGGTGCTGGCGCTCAGCATCATGCCGTACATCTCGGCCTCCATCATCATGCAGATCCTGACGACGGTGGTGCCGTCGCTCGAGGCGCTGAAGAAGGAGGGCGAGGCCGGCCGCAAGAAGATCAACCAGTACACGCGCTACGGCACGGTGGTCCTGGCGACCTTCCAGGCCTACGGCATCGCGGTCGGGCTGGAGAGCCAGGTCGCCTCGGCGGGGCCCGTCGTGGTCGATCCCGGCCTGTTCTTCCGCTTCGTCACCATCGTCACCCTGGTCGGCGGCACGCTGTTCCTGATGTGGCTGGGCGAGCAGATCACCGCGCGCGGCGTCGGCAACGGCGTTTCGCTGATCATCTTCGCCGGCATCGTGGCCGCCCTGCCCAACGCCCTGATCCAGACCCTGGAGCTCGGCCGTACCGGCGCGCTGTCGGCGCTGTTCATCATCGCGCTCGCGGTCGGCGTGGTGCTCGTGGTGTCGGTGGTGGTGTTCGTCGAGACGGCGCAGCGACGAATCGTGGTGCAATATCCAAAGCGACAGGTCGGCAACAAAATGTATGGCGGCGAGGCCTCGCACCTGCCGCTCAAGATCAACACCTCGGGCGTGATCCCGCCGATCTTCGCCTCCTCGCTGCTGCTCTTTCCGGCCACCATCGCCTCGTTCCAGGGCAATGCCGGCGAGCCGGGCTGGGTGCAGTGGATCGCCACCTATCTCGGTCACGGCCAGCCGCTTTATCTGCTGGCCTATGTCGGCCTGATCGTCTTCTTCTGCTTCTTCTACACCACCGTGGTCTTCAACCCGACCGACACCGCCGACAATCTCAAGAAGAACGGCGGCTTCGTGCCCGGCATCCGCCCGGGCAAGAACACGGCCGATTATCTGGAATACATACTGAACCGGCTGACCGTGATCGGTGCGCTCTACCTCTCGGCGGTCTGCATTCTGCCCGAGCTGCTGATCGCCCGCGGCGGCGTGCCGTTCTACTTCGGCGGCACCAGCCTGCTGATCGTGGTCTCGGTCACGCTCGACACGGTGACCCAGATCCAGGCGCACCTGCTGGCCCACCAGTACGAGGGGCTGATCAAGAAGGCCCGGCTGCGGGGCCGCGGCCGATGAGAGAGGGCCGATGAACCTCATCCTTCTCGGGCCGCCAGGCGCCGGCAAGGGCACCCAGGCGCAGCTCCTGCAGCACGAGCGCGGCCTGGTCCAGCTCTCGACCGGCGACATGCTGCGCGCCGCCGTGGCCTCGGGCAGCGAGCTCGGTAAGAAGGCCAAGGGCATCATGGAGAAGGGCGAGCTGGTGCCCGACGGGCTGATGGTCGGCCTGATCCGCGACCGTATCGCGCAGCCCGACTGCGCCAAGGGGTTCATCCTGGACGGCTTTCCGCGCACCGAGGCCCAGGCCAGGGCGCTCGACCAGATGCTGGCCGAGACCGGCAAGAAGCTCGACCGCGTGATCGAAATGGAGGTCGACGAGAAGGCGCTGACCGAGCGCATTGTCGGCCGATACACCTGTGCCGTGTGCGGCACCGGCTACCACGAAAAGTTCAAGCGGCCCAAGGTCGAAGGGGTTTGCGACGTTTGCGGCTCGAAGCAATTCGTCCGCCGCAAGGATGATAATGCAGAGACCATGAAGACACGTATGGCCGCCTACCGGGCCCAGACCGAGCCCCTGCTGCCCTATTACAGTGGCCGCGGGGTGCTGCGGAAGGTCGATGGAATGGCGTCCATGGACGAGGTTCACCGTCAAATTTCCGGGCTTTTAGCGGGGGCTTGACAAGCTTTGTGTTCCGTTGACTCGGGGGCGCTTCTCCCTATAATCGCGCGCTTTTCCGGGGCCAGCGGAACGTTCGACGGGCGCGCGCATGCGCGCCGTAAGTCTTTGAAGGAGTTGAAACTTTGGCTCGTATAGCCGGTGTGAACATTCCGACCGCCAAGCGCGCGGTGATCGGGCTGCAATATATCCACGGGATCGGCCTGGCGAAGGCCAAGGAGATCCTGGGGAAAGTGGGGATCGATGAGTCGCGGCGCGTCAATACGCTGACCGACGACGAGGTCATCCGCATCCGCGAGGCCATCGACCGCGACTACACGGTCGAGGGCGATCTGCGGCGCGAAGTGGCGATGAACATCAAGCGATTGATGGACCTCGCCTGTTACCGTGGCTTGCGGCACCGCCGCGGGCTGCCGGTTCATGGCCAGCGCACGCACACCAATGCGCGCACCCGCAAGGGCCCGGCCAAGCCGATCGCCGGCAAGAAAAAAGTCACGAAGTAAAGTCGAGAGGAACCGGATCACATGGCCAAGCCTGCAGCCGCCGCAAGTGGCGCCGCCGCCACCGCCGCGCGTCCTCGCCGCAAGGAACGCAAGAACATCATCGCGGGCGTCGCTCATGTCAGCGCCTCGTTCAACAACACGATCGTCACCATCACCGACGCGCAAGGCAACACCATCGCCTGGTCGTCGTCGGGTCAGCAGGGCTTCAAGGGCTCGCGCAAGTCGACGCCGTTCGCCGCCCAGATGGCGGCCGAGAATGCCGGCCGCAAGGCGATGGAGCACGGCATGCGCACGCTCGAGATCGAAGTACGCGGCCCGGGTTCGGGCCGCGAGTCAGCGCTGCGCGCGCTGCAGGCAGTCGGTCTTGCCGTCACGGCCATCCGCGACGTCACGCCGATCCCGCATAACGGCTGCCGCCCGCCCAAGCGCCGTCGAGTCTGAGTTCGAGTGCAGGCGGCGCACTTCGCGCCGCGTGCTCGAGAGAATTTTGTCGCGAGTCCTTTCCAGGATTCGCCCGAACCCATCGGTTTAGAGAGGTAGCCCCCGTGCTTCAGAAGAACTGGCAAGACTTGATCAAGCCGGAGAAGCTTGTGACAGAGGCCGGCGTCGATCCGGGTCGCACCGCGACCATCGTCGCCGAGCCGCTCGAGCGCGGCTTCGGTCTCACGCTCGGCAATGCGCTGCGTCGCGTGCTGCTCTCCTCCCTGCAGGGGGCTGCCGTGACGTCGATCAAGATCGACAACGTGCTGCACGAGTTCTCGTCGATTCCCGGCGTCCGCGAGGATGTGGTGGACATCGTGCTGAACATCAAGGCGATGGCCGTGAAGATGCAGGGCGATCGCCCGCAGCGTCTCTACCTGCGCGCCGTCGGCCCGGGCGAGGTCACCGCCGGCATGATCGAGCTCCCGGGCGACGTCCAGATCATGGACCCCAAGCACCTGATCTGCACGCTCGACGACGGCGCCTCGATCTCGATGGAGCTGATGGTCGCCACCGGCAAGGGCTACATCCCGGCCTCGGCCAACCGGCCCGAGGATGCGCAGATTGGCCTGATCCCGGTCGATTCGGTGTTCAGCCCGGTCAAGCGTGTGTCCTACAAGATCGAGAACAGCCGCGTCGGCCAGGTCACCGACTATGACAGGCTGTCGATGACGGTCGAGACCAACGGCACGACCCGCCCGGACGACGCCGTGGCGCTTGCCGCGCGCATCCTGCAAGACCAGCTGCAGCTCTTCATCAACTTCGAGGAGCCGCGCGAGGTCCGCAAGGAAGAGCAGCAGGACGACTTCCCGTTCAACCGCAACCTGCTGCGCAAGGTCGACGAGCTCGAACTGTCGGTGCGCTCGGCCAACTGCCTGAAGAACGACAACATCATCTACATCGGCGATCTGGTGCAGAAGACCGAGGCCGAGATGCTGCGCACGCCGAACTTCGGCCGCAAGTCGCTGAACGAGATCAAGGAAGTGCTGGCCGGAATGGGCCTTCACCTCGGCATGGAAATCCCGGGCTGGCCGCCGGACAACATCGAAGAGATGGCCAAGCGGCTGGAAGAGCCGTACTAGGCCGGCAGAAGGAATTAAGTCATGCGCCACAACAATCGCGGCCGGAAGTTCCACCGCACCGCCGAGCATCGCAAGGCGATGTTCATGAATCTCGCCGGTGCCCTCATCAAGCACGAGCAGATCACGACCACGCTGCCCAAGGCCAAGGACCTGCGTCCGATCGTCGAGAAGCTGGTGACGCTCGGCAAGAAGGGCGGCCTGCACGCCCGCCGCCAGGCGATCGGCTTCCTGCGCGATCCCTACGTCGCCGACAAGCTGTTCACCACGCTCGGCCCGCGCTACGCCAAGCGCAACGGCGGCTACCTGCGCGTGCTGAAGGCGGGCTACCGTTTCGGCGACGCCGCCCCGATGGCGGTGATCGAGTTCATCGAGCGCGACACCGCCGCCAAAGGCCAGGATTCGGGCCCGTCGGCGGATCAGGCCGAGCAGCAGGAAGCGGCGTAGGCCTCTTTCCCGGAATGCAAAAAACGCCTGATGGCCCGCCATCGGGCATTTTTCTTTGGCTTTATCGGCGCACCCCCGTCCACGCGATCGGGTAGCGGTTGAAGCCGCGGAAGCGGGCGCGCCCGCCGCGCTCGGCCACGCCGTCGCGGGCCAACCCGTCAAAGCGGCCGATCAGGCGGCCGATCGCGATCGCGCCCTCCATGCGCGCCAGCACGGCGCCCAGGCACATATGCACGCCTGAGCCGAAAGCGAAGTGGCGGTTGGGCTCGCGGGCCGAATCGAAGCGGTCGGGCTCGAAAAACTGTGCCGGATCGCGATTGGCCGCGCCGATGCCGATATGGATGTAGGTGCCGGCGGCCAGCGTCTCGCCGCCGATTGCGAGATCGGCCGCGAGCCGGCGATTGCCGAGCTGGTTGGAGCTCTCGAAGCGCAGGCCTTCCTCGACGCAGCTTCTGAGCAGGCCGGGATCTTCCCGCAGCCGGCGCCGTTCGTCGGGGAAGCGCAGCAGGGCGTCGACCGTGTTGCCGATCAGGTTGGTGGTGGTCTCGTGACCGGCGTTCAGCAGGAAGATGCAGTTCTGCACCAGTTCGTCGTGCGTCAGCCGCTCGCCGTCGACCTCGCCATGGATCAGCGTGCCCAAGACATCGCGCTCGTCGACCGGCCGCTTGCGGCGCTCGGCCACGAGGTCGTCGAGATAGGCCGAGAATTCGGCCACCGCCGCATTGCCCGCGGCCTGGCGCTCAGGTCCGGCCACCGGCTCGAGTGCGCCTAAAATGGCGAGCGAATAGCGGCGAAAGGGCGCGCGCTCGCCCGGCGGCACGCCCAGCATGTCGCAGATTACCTCGACGGGCAGCCGGAAAGCGAAGTCCTCAACCAGATCCATGCGGCCCTTGTCGGCATGCTGGGCCAGCAGCCCGTCGACGACCGCCTCGACGCGCGGCTGCAGGTTGGCAAGGGCGCGCGGCGTGAAGGCGGCCGCCAGCAGCTTGCGCACGCGCGTATGGAGCGGCGGATCGTTGAACACCAGGCTGGTCGTGTGATGGCGATAAAGCGGCGTGCCGACACCGAACTTCGGGCCGAACTCGGCCTTCTTGTCGGAGCGCATGCGCGGGTCGCGGTAGCACACCGCGACGTCGGCATAGCGCGAGAGAAAGACGCTCCCGTCGGGCAGGCGCTTCAGCGGCGCGAAGCGGCGCAGC
>JABCYT010000262.1 GCA_013290035.1 Alphaproteobacteria bacterium | reverse complement strand
CGGCGGAATGGTCGCGTGCTCCAGGCGAATGGCGTTCTGCAGCGCCGTCTTCAGGTCCTGGGTCGACTTGATCTTGGGATAGCGGATCGCGAGCATGTCGATGTCGCCCTTGAAGAAGGCGGCCTTTCCCGCGCTTGGCGCCGCATTCTAGGTCATGCGGTTTTGCAAGCGAGGCGAAAAACCAACGACGTTGATGACGATGACAGGCTTCATTAAAGAGCTGCAGGTCGAGCCTCAACCTATCAGGAAATTTCCGAGATCGCCAAAGACACGATTGCCGCCTATTGCGTCTTCGTCGCCCGCAAGACCGCGTCGAGCACGGTGTTGCCGGCGATGTTCTGCGATCCCTGGCCGTCGAAGTCGTAGACGCCGGCATTGACCGCGACGACCAGGCCGAGGCTTGGCACGATCGAGACAGCTTGGCCGCCCCAGCCGTAGCCGGAGACGATGTCGACCTCCTTGCCGTTCACCTGTTCCCGATCGAGCCACCACAGAAAGCCGTACGTGGTCTTTGGCCGCACGATCTGTGGCGCCGTCATGATCGAGATCCAGGTCTCGGGCAGAATGCGTTGCCCGTGCCAGCGACCACGATCGAGCACGAGCTGGCCGATCTTGGCGAGGTCGCGCAGACGCAGGCGCAGCCCCCACGAAGCGCCCGGGTCCCCATTCGCCATCGTGCCCCACTCCCAGTCGTCGATGCCCAGGGAGTCGAACAGCACTTCTTTGGCGAACTGGTCGATGGCCTTGCCGGCCGCTTTCTTGACGACGGCGCCGGCAACTTCGGCGCTGCCATTGTTGTAGTGCCAGCTGAGGCCGGGTCCCGCGACCATCGGCTGCTCGAGCACGAAGCGCTGTGGATCCGCGGCGGCTTCCATTTGTCGTGACATGCTGAGATACGGCTTCTGCGGCCAGCGCAGTCCGCTCGTCATCGTCAGGAGGTCGCGCACCCGGATGCGGTCCTTGTCGACGGTGCGCAGATCGGCGTATTCGGGAAAGAGCGAGAGCAGCGGCGTGTCGACGCTCTTCAACAAACCGCGGTCGAGCGCTGCGCCCACCAGCAACGCAACGACGCTCTTGCTGATCGATTGCACGTCGTGCTTCGTCCGCGCATCGTGGTTGGTCATCGCCAGCGGCTCTTTCCAGTGCTTCTGCGGCCAGCGCTGGTCTTCGCCCGGCAAGTACGCCTCATAGACGAGGGCGCCGTGCCGGGCGATCACCACCCCGTGTGCATTGGCGTCCTTGAGGCCGGTCAGTCGTGCACCCAGGGCGCAGATCGGCTCCGGATCGAGAGCCTGTTCCTGCGGCGCGGCGATCGTCCACCCGTCCTCGAGTCTGGCGACAGGGCCGCAGTCAGGAGCGCTCCAGGCGACGGCCGGACCCAACACGAGACCCAGCGCAAGTAATCCGCTCCACTGCATGGCTTCCTATAGCGGAGGATTTCCAGAACCATCAAGGGGCGGACCTAGGCCGCGTCGTGGAAGATGATGCCGAGCGTGAAGCGCTCGCCGTGATGCAGGCTCGAGACGCCGTGGCGCATCGCCGTGCGATGAAAGCCGCGGCTTCCTTTCACCGGCCGTTCGTTAACGGCGAAGATCACCGCGTCGCCCTGGCCGAGCGGCACGACCTCGCCGCGCGACTGCATGCGCGGACGCTGCTCGACCAGCATGAACTCGCCGCCGCTGAAATCGCGCTTGGGATCGCTCAGCAGCACGGTCGCCTGCAGCGGGAACACCAGCTCGCCGTAGAGGTCGCGGTGCAGGCAGTTGTAATCGCCCGCCTTGTAGTGCAGCAGCAGCGGCGTCGGCCGCTTCTGGCCGCCCTGGTGACATTGCCGCAGCCAGCCCTCCAGCGTGGGCGGGAAGCGCTGGGCGCGCCCGAGCTCGGCGTTCCAGCGGTTGGCGACCGCGGCCAGCTCGGGATAGAGCGCCTGGCGCAGCTCTTCGACCGCCTTGGGCAACGGATAGGTGAAATACTGGTATTCGCCCTGCCCATAGCCGTGGCGCTGCATGACGATGTGCTTGCGAAAACGGGCCTGCTCGGGCCACAGGGTCGCCAGCGCCCGGCACTGGTCGGGCCCGATCAGGCCGGGCGCCACGGTGAAGCCGCGATTGGCGAGGGATTCGGTGTCGATCATGGGGACATCCTGCCGCGCCGCGACCGCTTCTTCTATCCGCCGCCCGCCTGATATATGATGCCGCCTTAGCCCTCTCCCGCCACGGAGAGGGCTTTTGCCAACTCAGGGTCCGAGGAAATGGCCGAGCCGGTTCAGAGCGACAGGGAGCAGAGGCGGCTCATCCGCATGGCGGAGACCATCTCCAAGGCGCTGCCCTACATGCGCCGGCACAACGACGCCACCTTCGTGGTGAAGTATGGCGGCCACGCCATGACCGATCCGAAGCTCGGCGACCTCGTGGCGCGCGACGTCGTGCTGATGAAGCAGGTCGGCATGAACCCCATCGTCGTCCATGGCGGCGGCCCGCAGATCAACAAGATGCTGGAGCGGGTCGGGCTGAAAAGCACCTTCGTCAACGGCCTGCGCGTGACCGATGCGGCGACCATGGAGATCGTCGAAATGGTGCTGGCCGGCTCGATCAACAAGGCGATCGTGGCCGACATCAACGAATGCGGCGGCATCGCCGTCGGCATCTGCGGCAAGGACGGCAACCTGATCCTGGCGCGCAAGGTCCAGGAGATGCGCGACCCCAAGACCGGCGAGCTCCTCAAGGTCGATCTCAAGCAGGTGGGCGAGCCCGCCAAGATCAATGTCATGGTGCTGGAGCAGCTGCGCCGCGCCGATGTCATTCCCGTGGTGGCGCCGATCGGCTTCGGCGTCGACGACGAGCTCACCTACAACATCAATGCCGACACCTCGGCCGGCGCCATCGCCGGCGCCATGCGGGCCAAGCGGCTGCTATTCCTGACCGACGTGCCGGGTGTCCTGGACAAGAACGGCCAGCTCATCGGGGACATGACGGTCGAGCAGGCGCGCGCCCTGATCGCCGACGGCACGATCTCCGGCGGCATGATCCCCAAGGTCGAGAACTGCATCGATGCGGTGAATAGCGGCGTCGAGGCCGCCGTCATCATGGACGGCAGGGTGCCCCATGCCCTGCTGCTGGAAGTGTTCACCGAGGCCGGCGTCGGGACGATGGTGACGCGCAACTGACCGGCCTTCGGGGTACCAAAGGGCCTTGAAACGCCTGATTTCATTGCATATTTAGACGCCATGGCCCTTTTGCCCATCCTCACGGCGCCCGATCCGCGCCTCAAGAAGAAGTCCAAGCCGGTCGAAACGGTCGACGCCGACGTGCGCCGCCTGATGGACGAGATGCTGGAGACGATGTACGCCGCGCCGGGCATTGGCCTCGCGGCGCCGCAGGTCGGCGTGCTGAAGCGGGTGATCGTGCTCGATATCGACCGCGAGGAGGTCAAGACCGGCCCGCTGCTGATGGCCAACCCGGAGATCGTCGAGGCCTCGGACGAGGATGTGAGCTACGAGGAAGGCTGCCTCTCGGTGCCCGAGCACTATTCCGAGGTGGTCCGCCCGGCCAAGGTCAAGGTGCGCTATCTCGATCGCGACGGCGTCGCGCAGGAGATGGCGTGCGAGGGGCTTTTGGCCACCTGCGTGCAGCACGAGATCGACCATCTCGACGGCATCCTGTTCATCGACCACATCTCAGCGCTCAAGCGCAACATGATCCTGCGCAAGCTTCTCAAGGCCCGCAAGGAGAAGGAGCGCGAGGGGGCCGAGGGCAAGCCGGCTTCTATCCACGAAGCGACAGATCCCGCCCACACACTGTAGACCGTGGCACGGAAGTTGCGGCATACACCCCGGCTCAACCCGGGAGAGAGTACCGTGACACCGCAGCAGATCGAACTGGTTCAGACGAGCTTCAAGAAGGTCGTACCGATCGCCGGCACCGCCGCCGACCTTTTCTACGACCGCCTTTTCGAGATCGCGCCCGATGTGCGCCCGATGTTTCCACAGGACCTGACCGAGCAGAAGAAGAAGCTGATGGGCATGCTGGGCACCGCCGTCGGCAGCCTGCACAAGCTCGACGCCATCCTTCCCGCCGTGCAGGACCTCGGCAAGCGCCACAAGGGCTACGGCGTGACCGCCGCGCATTACGCACCGGTCGGCGCCGCCCTGCTATGGACCCTGGAGAAGGGCCTCGGGCCGGATTTCACGCCGGAGGTGAAGGCAGCGTGGACGGACACTTATACGGCGCTGGCCGGGGTGATGACGGCGGCGTAGGCGTCTTGCCGGACCGCGGGCCTCCAGGCCCGCATCATGAGTCACGAGCGGGCCTGGAGGCCCGCGGTCCCGGAAGACTACTGCGCCGCGATCTTCGCTGCCGCCGGGGCGAAGGCCTGCTCCATCTCGCGGCGCAGCTTCACCGCCGTCAGCTGCTCATCCATCGCCACGTCGGCGTAGGTCAGCGACTGGCCGGCCTTGATGGGCTTCAGGAGTTTGACGTTGTGGGCGAGGCCCAGCGGCAGGCTGCCGAGGCCGGTCGATTTCTCGGCCGGGAACAGCTTGCCGTAAACCGTATAGCCGCCTTCGCCGTCGAGTATTTCGCCCGCCTTCAAGTCGCGCTTGGCGGTGGCGATCACGTCGGCATGGAAGCCGATGGCGCAGCCGGTCGGCTCCTTGCGCAGGCCGATCGAGGCGACCGACATGCCGACCTCCAGGCCGATCAGGTGCCAGCGCTTGTACATCACGGAGTAGCGGCCCGACGGATCGGTGCACAGCATGTACTCCTCGAAGCAGTTCTTCTGGTACTCGGTCGCCGCCTCGAACACGACCCACACGCCCTTGCGGATCTCGTAGGGAATGGCGCGGCCGTCGCGCTCGAGCGAGCTCGCGCATTCGACCTGGCCCTTGTGATGCAGATGGCCGCCCTCGGAGGCCGGGCGCATGACGAACGGCAGGTCCTCGACGGCGCAGGGCGGGAAGGCGAGGCCGTCCGGCGCCGGCGTGAGGCCGGTGGCGTTGGCCACCGCGGTGCTCTCGATGGCGGGCTTGGAGCCGTCGAGGAAGGAGTTGAACATCTTGGGGTTGAGCCCGCCGCGCTTGGCCTGCTCCTCGGTGAGGCCCCAGTATTTCCACACCGTCTCGGGCGTCGATTGCGCGTAGTGCGGCAGCCATTTGTGGCCGCGCCCCGCCGCCGTCACCTCGAAGCCGGAGGTGCGCGCCCAGTCGACCAGCTCGCAGATCAGCGCCGGCTGGTCGCCGTAAGCCAGGCTATAGATCACGCCGGCCGCGGCCGCGCGCTTGGCCAGCAGCGGGCCGCAGAAGGCGTCGGCCTCGACCGTGACCATGACCACGCTCTTGCCGTGCTCGAAGGCTGCCAGCGCGTGCTCGACGGCGGCGATCGGATCGCCCGTGGCCTCGACGATGACGTCGATCTCGGGATGGCTGACCAAAGCGCACCAATCGTCGGAGAGATGGGTGTTGCCGTGACGGCGCGCCTCGGCGAGCGAGCCGGCCGCGGTGACCTCGGGTTTCCAGCCCAGCCGCGCCAGGTTCTCTCTCGCCTTCGATGGCGAGAGATCGGCGATGCCCAGGAGATGAATCCCGGGCGTCGTCGGGATCTGCGACAGATACATGGAGCCGAACTTGCCGGCGCCGATCACGCCGATGCGCAGCGGATTGCCTTCGGCCGCGCGCGCCAGAAGCATGCCATGGAGACTCATTGTTGTTTCCTCCCGTCGGTGTCGCTATTCCGCCGCCTGCTTGCGCCGGGCGGCGCGCAGCACCGCGTCGTCCTC
>JABCYT010000261.1 GCA_013290035.1 Alphaproteobacteria bacterium | reverse complement strand
GCGTCATCGCCCAGGCGGCGCTGGTCGGCGCCTACCTGCCGCACCGTCCGCCGCCGGACCGGCCGCGCTCGGCCCTCGGCACCATCTACCGCACCTCCGACGATCGCTGGCTGCAGCTCACCATCGTGCGCGAGGACAAGATGTGGCCGGGGATCTGCGAGACCATCGGACGCCCCGAGCTTGTGGACGATCCGCGCTTCGCCACGGTCGAGGAGCGTCGCAAGCGCTCGGGCGAGCTCGCCGCCATCCTGGGCGCGGCCTTCGCCAGCCGCGACTACGAGCATTGGCGCAAAACCATGTCGGCGCACGGCATCACCTTCGGCGTCATCAGCCGGCCGCAGGACGTGCCCGACGATGCGCAGGCGGTGGCCTGCGGGGCGATCGTCGATACCGCCATTCCCGAGATGCCACGCACCTTGGCCAATCCGATCCGCCTGGGCTTCGCCGAACAGCAGGTTGCCAAGCCCGCGCCGGCGCTCGGCCAGCACAGCGACCAGATCCTGGCCGAAGCCGGCCTGTCGCGCGACGAGATCGCGAGCCTGCGGGCGAGCGGCGCTATTCGATGACCGAGGAGACGATGAACGCGGCGCTGCCGCTCAGCGGGCTTGTCGTGCTCGACATCAGCTCGTTCATCGCAGCTCCCGCAGCGGCCGTCGCGCTGGCCGACTTCGGCGCCGACGTCATCAAGATCGAGCCGCCCGGCGAAGGCGACCCGCATCGCCACAACTACAAGAACGCCAGCTACCCGCAGAGCGACAAGAACTTCCCCTGGCAGCTCGACGGCAGGCTGAAGCGTTCGATCGCGCTCGACCTCAAGAACCCAAGCGCCCGCGCCGTGCTCGAGCGGTTGATCGGCGGCGCCGACGTCATGATCGTGAACTTCCCGCCGCCGGCGCGCGAGCGCCTGAAGCTGCGCTGGGAGGATATCGAGCCTATAAATCCGCGCCTGGTCTATTGCTCGCTCACCGGCTACGGCGAGACCGGCCCCGACCGCGATCGTCCGGGCTTCGACATCACGGCCTACTTCGGCCGCTCCGGCATCCTCGACGCGGCGCGCTACGAAGGCGGTCCGCCCGGCCTGTCGCTGCCCGCCCAGGGCGACCGCGCCACGGCGATGACTTTGGTCGCCGCCATCCTGCTCGGGCTCCGCCAGCGCGATCGTACCGGCAAGGGCAGCTGGGTCGGCACGTCGCTCTATGCCAATGGCGTGTGGGCCAACGGCACATCGGCCGCGGGCGCGCTGATCGGCGCCAAGCTGCCGCCGCGCCAGCCGCCTGACCGGCCGCGCAACGCACTCACCAATCTCTATCGCACGCGGGACGATCGTTGGCTGCAGCTCCTGCTGGTGCGCGACGATCGCCTGTGGGAACCGTTCTGCGCCGCCATCGGCCGGCCCGATCTCGCGGCCGACCCGCGCTTCACCGATCGCGCCGAGCGCCGCACGCGCGCCCTCGAGCTCGGGCAGGAGCTGGCACCGGTCTTCGCGGCGAGGAGCTACGCCGAGTGGGAAGGCGTCTTTTCGGGCACCGGTATTCCCTTCGGCGTGGTCGGCCGTCTGGCCGACGTGATCGACGACGAGCAGGCGGCGCATGCCGGCATCTTCGCCGCCACCACGAACCCCGAAGTGCCGCGCACCGTCAACAATCCCATCCGGCTGGGCTTCGCCAAGCCGCGCACGTCGGGGCCGCCGCCTGCCGTCGGCCAGCACAGCGAGGAGATCCTGCGCGAACTCAAGTACAGCGATGCCGAAATCACGGCGCTGCGCAAAGCCGGAGCGCTCGGATAGCAGCAGCCTGTCCCGACGCAACCGTGGGCAGCAGGACGGACGTTCCGGGAATCGAAAAACCCGCCAGGACGCGATATATCGCCCCCATTGCATGCGATATGCTATTGCCGGCTTGGGGGCCAACGGATAAGGCCGCATGTCGACAGAGCTCGAATCGTGGCTCGACCAGCTGGGACTGGGCCAGTACGCCGCGACCTTCGCCGCGCACGCGATCGACCTCGACGTCGTGGCCGAGCTGACCGATGCCGACCTGGTCAATCTCGGCATCGCGCCGCTCGGCGATCGCAAGCGTCTGCTGAGCGCGATCGCCGGCGTTCAACGTTCGCGCATCGACAATTTCGTCGTCGGCCTCCTGCCGGCGCCGCCCGCCCCGCGCAGCCGTCCCAAGGCGGAACGCCGCCAGGTGAGCGTGCTGTTCTGCGACCTCGTGGGCTCGACGGCATTGGCCCACCGTCTCGATCCGGAAGAGCTGGCGCCGATCACCGAGCGTTACCACACCACCGCATCGGAGACGGTGCAGCAGCTGGGCGGCCACGTCGCACGGTTCCTGGGCGACGGCATGATGGCCTACTTCGGCTGGCCGACCAGCCACGAGGACGACGTGGAGCGGGCGGTCGCCGCCGGCCTGGAACTGATCGAAACGGTGTCGCGGATCCCCACCTTGGACGGCGAGCGCCTCGCGGTGCGCGTCGGCGTGGCGACCGGCCTGGTCGCTATCGGTTACGGAACCAAGGCCAGCGACGGCGGCATTTCCGGCGAGACGCCCAATGTCGCCGCCCGGCTTCAGGCGGAGGCCGAGCCCAACACCCTGGTCGTGTCACCGCTCACCGCGCGCCTTGCCGGCCGGTCGTTCCGCTACAAGAGCCTGGGCAAGCGCACGCTGCGCGGGCTGGCCGAGCCGCTGGAAGTCCTGCAGGTCAGGGGTACGCGCTCCTCGCTCAATCGCTTCACGGCGCTACGCGCCCGATCGACGGCGCCGCTGGTCGGCCGCAGCGAAGAGGTCGAGCTGTTGCTGAGCCGCTGGCGGCGGACGGCCGACTCCGAGGGGCAGGTCGTCCTGCTGTCCGGCGACGCCGGGATCGGCAAGTCGCGCCTCGTGCAATCGACGCGGGATCGCATCGGCGCCGAGGTCGCCGTGCTGCGCTATCAATGCTCGCCGCTGCACCAGGACACGGCGCTGTTTCCGGTCATCCAGCAACTCATGAAATCGATCGGCCTGGTCGGCGAGCAAAGCCTCGCGGACCAGCTCGCCAAGGCACGGCAGTGGCTGCAGATGGGCCACCTCGACGTCGCCGAACATCTGCCGCTGGTCTGTCACCTGCTGCAGATCAAGTCGCCCGAGCACCGGCTGCCGGATGCCTCGCCGCACCAGATCCGCGACCGGCTGGTGGCGCTGCTGTCGACGCAATTCATGAATCTCACGAAGTTCGGCCCGGTGCTGGCGATCGTCGAGGACGTGCAATGGATCGACCCGACGATGGAAAATCTGCTGATCGACGTTCTCGGCAGCATCGAACATTCGCAGGCAATGATCCTGGCGACCAACCGGGATGCTTTCTCGCCGCGCTGGCACGTGGCCGGTTATACGACCAACCTTCGTCTCGAGCGGTTGGGCGTCGCCGACAGCCGGCGACTGATTCAGGCGATCGCCGGCAATCGGCTGAGCCAGGACGTGCAGGCCGGCATCGCGACGCGCGCCGAGGGCGTGCCGCTCTATCTCGAGGAATTGACGCTGGCGATGCTCGAGGCCGACCGTTCCGGGGAGCTGGGCGCGGTGCCGACGAGCCTTCACGCCCTGCTGGCGGCCCGTCTCGACAAGATGGCCGAAGCCAAACCGTTGTTGCAGACCGGCGCGGTGCTCGGACGGCAGTTCACGCTCGCCGATCTTCACGCGGTCGCCGCCTGCAGCGAGGACGACCTGCGCTCGATGGTCGACAGGTCGCTGGGTTCGGGGCTGCTGCTCCAGGCCGAACCCGGCAACGATTCGATCCTGATGTTCAAGCATGCGCTGGTGCAGGACGCGGCCTATGCCAGCCTGCTCAACAGCGAAAAACGGCGCCTCCACGCCGTCGTGCTCGCGCACCTCGAACAGAAGGACCGCTCGGCGACCGACGGCGGAGCGGCCTTGTTGGCCTCGCATGCCGAGCGCGGCGAGGTCTGGGACAAGGCGGCCCATTACCTCATCGGATCGCTGTCGCAGGCGATTCGCGGTTCGGCCAATCACGAGGCGATTGCCCTCTACGAAAGGGCGCTGAAGGTGCTCGATCGGCTGCCGCCCGACGCCGCCACGACGCTCGCCATCGATGCGCGCGTGCACGCCTACAGTCCGCTGCTGGCGCTGGGCGAGATCGACCGGCTGGTCACCGTCATGAGCGAAGCCGATGCGTTGGCCCGCGCCCTGGGCGACAAGCGCCGGCTGGCGGCGACGACGAGCCAGCTTGCGGGCGCCCTGTGGCTGGCCGGCAAGCATCAAGCGGGCCTGCGATCGGCCGAACAGGCGATCAGGCTTGCCGACGAACTTGGTGATTTCGTGCTGCGCCTGTCCGCCCGCTTCAACCGGGCCAATCTGCTGCACGCCATCGGCGCGCTGGGCGACGCGGCGGATCTCTACACGGCGATTCTCGACAGTCTGGGCGGCGAGCTCGAACTCACGCGTTTCGGCTGGCCGGGCATTCCCAGCATTCTCGCCCGCGGACTGCTGACATGGTCGCTGGTCTCGCTCGGCGAGTTCGAGAGGGCCCGGCAGACCAAGGACCGGGCGATGAAGCTGGTCGACCACATCCGTGATCCCTACTCGACGGTTTACGCCTATATCGGCGAAGGCCTCTATCAATCCGGCGTCGGCCACGCGCCAGGCGCGATCGCGGCGTTCGAAGCGGCGCACCGCATCACCCAGCAGGCCGACATCGTCCTGCCGATTGCCACCGCCTGGCTGGGCGCCGCCTACGCGGAGAGCGGGCGCCCGCGCGATGCGCTGGTTCTGCTGATGGAGGCCGAGCGCAAGGGCGCCTACCGCTTCGGCGGCCTCTACAACGCGATTCACCACTACATGGCGCTGGCCCAGGCGCATCTCGCCGTCGGCGCCTTTCCGGCTGCGCACACGGCCATCGGCCGCGCCCAGGAAATCGCCGAACAGGCCGGCGAGCTTGCCCATGTGGCATCAGTTTTTCGCATCCGCGGCAGCATCGAAGCGGCCGATCCTGCGTCCGGCGCCCGGGCCGCTTGCGCCTGCTACCAGCGCGCCATCGACATCGCCCAGCCGCTGGGCTTGCGGCCGTTGATTGCACACAGCCACGCGGGCATGGCCGCAGCCTGCGAGGTCGCGGGCGACAGGGAGGTGGCGGCCACGCATAGAGAACTGGCCCGCATCCTCTTCGACGAGCTCGGGCTTCAGGCGGAGGCGCCTGGTTGAGGAAACGGCAGAGGTGTCATGGCAACTTCCTATCGTACCTACGATGAATTCTGGCCGTTCTACCTGCGCGAGCACAGCAAGCCGCAAACGCGGCTGCTCCATTATGTCGGCACGATTGCGTCGATCGTCGTGCTGATCTGGGCGGTGGTCACCCAGAGCTGGTGGTGGCTGCTGGCCGTGCCGGTCTGCGGTTACGCCTTCGCCTGGTTCGCCCATTTCTTCGTCGAGAAGAACAAGCCCGCCACCTTCCAGGCGCCGGTCTGGTCACTGATCAGCGACTACCGGATGTGCGGCCTGTGGCTGACCGGTCGGCTGGGCGGCGAGCTGGTGAAATACCAGGTGCGCGGCTGATCACGTGCCTCGAATGAACGCGTCATCTTTGCGCATGCGGCGGGCGCTCGCTCCTGCGTCATGGCAGACCTTTGGCGCTACCGCATGTACGGCCTGCGACTGAGCGGCCGGCTCGGTAACGAATTGATGAGGGGCCAAATCCGCGCCTGACCGGCGCGCGTAGAGGAAGCATGCGGTGCCTCCTCGGCCTTCTCCTGCTCGTCTTGGCGGCCTCAGCGCACGCCGAG
>JABCYT010000260.1 GCA_013290035.1 Alphaproteobacteria bacterium | reverse complement strand
CGTTGAAAGTCCTCCTTGTCGCGATCGCTGCCCTCGTGGCCGGCATCCCCCAGGCGCCGGCGCAGGAGTGGCCCGACAAGCCTCTCCATTTCATCGTGCCGTTCGCAGCGGGCGGCTCGACCGACGTGCTGACGCGTCTGTTGTGCGAGCAGCTCACCGTCGAGCTCAAGACGCCCTGCGTGGTCGAGAACAAGGGCGGCGCCGGCGGCAATCTGGGTGGCGCCGCGGTCGCCGCCGCGCCCGCCGACGGCACGACCTTCCTGGTCTCGGCGCCGGGCGTGCTCGCCTACAACAAGATCCTCTATCGCGAGATGGCCTTCGATCCCGACAAGGATCTCGACCCGATCTGCCTCTACGCCTTCCAGCCCAACGTGCTGGTGATCCATCCCGCACTGCCGGTTAAGAGCGTGGCCGAGCTGATCGCCTATGCGAAGGCCCATCCGCGCCAGCTGAACTACGCCTCGGGCGGCGTCGGCTCGACCTCGCATGTCGCAGGCGAGCTGTTCAGGACCATGGCCGGGCTCGAGTGGCAGCACGTGCCCTATCGCGGCACCGGCCCGTCGCTGGTCGACCTTTTGGCGGGCCAGGTCCAGCTCACCATCGACAATCTGCCGGCGATCCTGCCGCACATCAGAAGCGGCGCGTTGCGCGCCCTCGCCATCAGCACCGCCCACCGCGTGCCGCTTCTGCCCAACCTGCCGACCATCGCCGAGGCCGGCCTGCCGGGCTATGCCGCCATCTCCTGGCAGATGGTGGCGGCGCCCATGGGCACGCCGCGGCCGATCCTCGACCGCATGGCCGGCACCATCAGCAAACTCACCGCCGAGCCCGCCTTTCGCGCGCGCGTCGCCGAGGCCGGCGCCGAGGCGGCGGGCGGCACAGTCGACGAGGCGCGCGCCTTCGTGAAGCAGGAGACCGTGAAGTGGCGCGAGGTGGTGCTAAAGTCCGGCGCCAGGGCGGATTGAAGGGTTTCAGATGACGGACGCGAAGATCGTCGGCGGTAGCGAGGCCGACCGCAAGAAGCTGCTCGAGCTGCACGAAGAGTACCTGGTCGCCAACGGCAAGTTCGACTGGCCCGGCATAAAGCACATGTGGAGCGAGGCTCCGCATGCGACGTTCTTCAATCTCAACGGCCACACCTACCGGGGCGCCGATCATTGGCGCCGGCTGTGGGCGTTCTACATCCAGAACGTGAAGGGCTCGTACTGGACGCCGTTCGAGGTCGGCGGCGAGATCACGGGGGACATGGCCGTGATCTGGTGCCACCGCCACTCGCAGCGTAACTGGGTCGGCACCGTGGCCGCGCCGCCGCGCGACATCCATTACCAGGGCCAGGACTTCGTCAGCCGCTCGACCATGGTGTTCCACAAGGAGAACGGGCAGTGGCGCGTGATCCACGCCCACTTCTCGGTGGGCGATTCGGGCGAGCGGCCGGGCGGAGTCTGAGACGCGCGAGGCGCGCCCCGGCGCTCAGGCGACGCCGGCGATCCGTAGAATGACCTCGATGACGGCATCGACCACTCGCCCGAGCAACACCCCCAGGATGTTCAAATTCAAGCCGAGCTGCGCGCCCAGCATCGGCAGGATGAAAAGCAGGCCGATGAGGATCAGCATGCCGTGACGTTCCAACCGGGCGAGCGGCAGGGCGAGGCTGGCCGGCAGCAAGCCCACGGCAACGCGGCCGCCATCGAGGGGCGGCAACGGGATCATGTTGAAGACGGCCAGCATGACATTGATGAGGATGGCATTCTCGAGATTCTGCAGAAGCCATTCGTGGGCACCCGCCGGCAGAAGGCCGACAAGGTGGACCATCAGAGCGGCCGCCATCGCCAGCACAAGGTTCGTGGCCGGCCCGGCCGCCGCCACCCACACCATGTCGCGGCGCGGACGATGCAGCGCACCGAAGTTCACCGGAACCGGCTTGGCATAACCAAAAAGGAAGGGCGTCCGCAGCAGCAAGAGCATGGCCGGCAGCACGATCGTACCGAACGGATCGACGTGCTTCAGGGGATTGAGGCTGACCCGGCCCAGGCGCCAGGCGGTGTCGTCGCCGAACCAGTGCGCGACAAAGCCGTGCGCCGCCTCGTGGAGGGTGATTGCCAGGACGACCGGCACAACCCAGGTCGAGGCGGTATAGAGCACCGTGACCAACTGCTGATCCATTTTACGCTGCCGCCTCTGCTGTGCCGAAGTTCCGTCCACCGCAAGGATCGCCGATTGCGATGTTCGATTTGCGGCAACGTGGCCGGACGCTGCATCGACGACCGTCGGTTCGTGCGCCAGCCGTTCAGGTGGCAAAGCCAAAGCAATACTCCCGCACCTGCTCGACGGGGATGCGCGCGTGGCTTTGCACGATGATGAACTTGCCGCCGGGATCGCGGCCCTTGGGCAGCCTGACCAGCCGCTCGAAATCGCCGGCTTCCCAGACACAGGCCTGCTCCGAGACAAGCTGGGTGTCCGAGAAATAGCAGGGATCCCAATGGACGTGATAGTCGAACAGGTTGCGGTTGAGCTCGGCGACGCTGGTGTACAGCGAATATTCCGTCCACGGAATCGTGCCCAGCCGCCGGATCACCTCGAAGCCCAGCGTCGTCACGGGGTCGAGCAGCCTGTGATGAAAATGCGCCAACGCCTGGGCGGCCAGGTCGCCATGGAGAATGTTGGGTGTAACCGACAGGCCGTGGGCGCCGGCGTCATAGGCGACCCCGACCAGACTGGCGGCGCGCCGCCACCAATCGTGATGGCACTTGGGCTCCCAGCGGGACAGTGCCCTGCCCTCGTGCACGAAAGTCGTGGCGTCGAAGTCGCCGACACAGGCCACGTCGGAATCGAGCGTGAGGTAGCCGCCGAATCCAAGCCTGGCCGGCACGTGGAGCTTGACGATCTGCTGACGAAACCAGCCGGTCAGCATGAAGAAACGACTGAAGGGCGAGAAGAAGTCGCTTTCGGGACGCACCGTGACGTTCACGCGCGCCAGCTTCGGCAGGCTGGCCCGAACGAGGTCAGCGTCGGGTGTCGGCGCCACGATCAGCAGATCGAACGGCCGGCGATCCCGCCAGTGCCGGCCCAGCGACTCGATCAAGACACAGGTGCGCTCCAGATCGTCCTTGTAATGCAGACGACGCAGAGCCAGCGGCAGAATGGCATGGCGAACTTCAGTGAACATTCCTGGTCCTCGCGGCGATGCGGCCCATCCTCTGCTCGCATCGGACGCGGCTCAGGCGCCGGCCTTTGCCCAGCCTAAGCTGGCATTTCGTCCGAGACTGTTCCGAATTGACCACTTCGAGGGCGGATGACGTCGGTGCTAAGCTTGCTGGATGGCCGACAAGATCCACTGACCGCCGCGGCTGCGCAGGAAGGTCCAGACCTCCCTCGCCTCGGTCCGCTCATGGTCACTGCCGTCGACGATGCGGCCGTCGGCAATCCTGCGGGTCACGTCGATCATGCTGAAGCGCATGGCGACCGTCGCGTAGTCGAGACCGGCTTCGCTCCACGCCTCCGACAGGTCACCTTGCTCGAGCTTCACCGCCTCGACCTTGTTCTCGAGGCCGCGGCTGGAGTTGCCAGAGAGTTGGTCCGAGAAATAGCCGAGCATCTCCGGCGTCACGAGGCCGCGCAGCCGGGCGAGGTCGCCGTTGCCGTAGGCGGTCTGGATGTCGCTCAGGAGGGTCTCGAAGGTCGTGTAGTCCTCCGTGGTGATGGCGAGCTGTGCCGACGCGCCGCCCACCAGAAGAGGCCCGCCGGAGAGCGCCATAGGCCGCGCCATCGGCGCGTCGGTCCTGCCCGGCGCGGCCGCGTAAGCGTAGGCCGGGGTCGCCGGCCGGACCCGCGCGGCGCTCCAGCCGCGGAACAGCCGAACGGCAAGGTAGGCCACGCCGCCAATCAGCAGAACCTGCAAGAGCAATCCAAGGATGCCTGCGCCGCCGCCAAAACCGCTGCCAAACATCATGCCGAACAAGCCGGCACCGAGGAGGCCGCCCATCAGGCCGGACATGAAGGGGTGGCGCGCCATGAATCCGCCGGATTGCGCCGCGGCGGTTGCAGGGTTGGGCGCCGGCTGCTGCGGCGTCGCGCTTCGTTCGACGGGTTGCGCGGTGGGCGCGGTCTGGGTCGGCGGCGGCGCCTGGTAGGTCCTGCTGCCGCGACTGCCGCCACTCGAGCCCGCGCCGGCACGGGCGTCGGCCAGCGACGGCGCAACGATGATCATGGCGGCGATCACCGCAAGCCAACGAATAGTCTTCACGCGCAAGCACCCCTGTCGGACCCAGCCAACGCCCGTCATGTTAGGTGCATGGGCTCGCTAAACAAGGCTTTGGCGGCAATTTTTGCGCCCTGCCGGGCAGAACGAGACGGATCAGAAGCACCCGATTCGCGCGTTCCTACGGCCATTTGAGGCAAACAGCTTCCGAGCCGCATGGAATTCCTATGCGATTCTGCCGACATATGGCGCACCGCACAGCAAGAAAGTGGGTGCAGGAGATCTCCATGAACGATCTCGTCGACGTTGCCCTTCCGGCCAATGCCCAGACCGCCGCCGAGGCGTTGGGGCTCAAAGTTTCCCGCAGCGTGGTCAGCGGCTTGCGGATCCGCCAGATCGAGCGCGAGGACGCCCTGATCGCGATCGAGTTTCTGCGCGACTGGGGTTTTGTCGCCCGAATCGTGGAGAGCACGCCGCACGGCGAGGGCCCGATGGCGCCTCTCAAACGAGCGGCCTAGAACGCCCTGGACGCTTCGCGCCCGGCCGGCTGAGCCGGCCCGACGTCCAGCGGTCGGTCAGCCGACCGGCTGCAGCGGCAGAGCCGTTTGCAGGGCGGGCTGCCTGCCCGGCTGCGGCCAGGACAGCAGGCGCCTCAGCAACCGGATAGCCAGCCGCCGCCACAGCGAAGGTGGCGCAAAATGCGAGGCAAACTCACGGTTTATTTCCAAAGGCCGCCAATAGGATACGTACCATTCCCGATAGGCCGCATGAAAGACCTTGGTCTGCTCCCGCGAAGCCCGAAGGAAGGAGCAGTCGCAGTCGGCATGGATCTGCACGTCGTCCGCGCTGACGAAGTGGAACCTGTGCCTGCTTCTCACGTGATGAAGGGTGTCGTTCGAGAATTCGAACTCCTCGGGTCGGGAGCGAAGCGCGGTAATGGCCGGGGCGAGTTCCAGATAAGTCATCAAACACTCCTCTGGTTACGGCGCATAAACGCCGCGGAGCCGTGCCTGGATACACGGACAGCGACAAATTTTTGCCGCACCCTGAGTGGTCGCGCATTGGTCACGCCGTGCCTCTGTTGCCGCGCTATTCTCGATTCTCGGCGGACACTCCCGCCAAACCAACGGAGTGGGTCATGATTGGCGATCGCACGGCGACAGATCCCGCAGCGGGCAAGGCGCAGCCGGCCGGCGCAAGCGGCGCCGAGCCGTCGATGGACGCGCTGTCGCGCCAGCTTGGCGAGCGGGTGGCCCGGCAACGGGCGGTCGATCCAGCTTCTGCCGCGGCGGCGCGGCGCGCCGCGTTGCAGGCCTACGACCAGGCGCGTGAGCGCCGGCTGATCGCCGGACTGAGTGTCGTCCTGGCGCTGACCGTGGGCGCAGCCCTGGCCTACTTTGTCTCGACGCTCGACACGCGGCCCGTTCCGCCGTTGCCAAGCGCTGCGGCGCGGCCGGAGCCGGCGGCCGCTCCGCCCGACTCTGCGTTGGCCTCATCGTCGCCCACGCCCACGGCCACCGTCGAGCCGGCGGCAATGGAGGTGGCACCGACGGCGGACAGCCCACCGGCCCCGATCAAGCCAAAGCCGA
>JABCYT010000259.1 GCA_013290035.1 Alphaproteobacteria bacterium | reverse complement strand
CACCTTCGCGCCCGACGGCAATCCGCTGATCGGACCGATCCGTGGCCTCAGGAACTTCTGGGTCGCCTGCGGGGTCATGGCCGGCTTCAGCCAGGGCGGCGGCGTCGGTCTGGCGCTCGCCAACTGGATGGTCGATGGCGATCCGGGCTTCGACGTCTGGGCGATGGACGTGGCGCGCTTCGGCGACTGGGCCACCATGGCCTACACCAACGCCAAGGTACGCGAGAACTATTCGCGACGCTTTCGCATCCGCTTTCCCAACGAGGAACTGTCCGCCGCACGGCCGCTGCGCACCACGCCGATCTACGACCGGCTCAAGGCGGCAAATGCCGTGTTCGGCGACTATTGGGGCCTCGAGCACGCGCTGTGGTTCGCGCCAAGCGGCGCCGAGCCGGTCGAGGACATCACCTTCCGCCGCTCCAACGCCCATGCCCATGTCGCCGGGGAGTGCAAGGCCGTGCGCACGGCCGTCGGGCTGCTCGAAATATCGAGCTATGGAAAATTCGAGGTGTGCGGCGCCGGCGCAGAAGCGTGGCTCGCGCGCCTGATGGCCAACCGCCTGCCGCGGGTCGGGCGCATCGCGCTGTCGCCGATGCTCAACCAGCGCGGCAAGCTGATCGGCGATTTCACCATCGCCCGGGTCGCCGCGGAACGCTTCTTCATCGTCGGCACCTATGCCGCCGAAAAGCACTATCAGCGTTGGTTCGAGCGCCATCCGCCGCCGCCCGGCGTCTTGGTGCGAGCCTGCGCGGCCGACTATGTCGGCCTCTCGCTGGCCGGTCCGAAATCGCGCGACGTGCTGCAATCGGTGGTCCGCGACGACCTGTCGACGGCGGCGTTTCCGTTCCTGTCGTTTCGTTCCATGGATGTCGGCATGATCCCCGCGATGGTCGGGCGGATCTCCTTCACCGGCGATCTCGGCTACGAGATCTGGGTGGCGCCCGAGTATCAGCGCGCCCTCTACGATCTGCTGCTCGAGGCGGGCCAGCCTTTGGGCCTGCGCCATTTCGGGGCGCGCGCGTTGCACTCGCTGCGGCTGGAAAAGAGCTTCGGCACCTGGGCCCGGGAATACCGGCCGATCTATGGCCCCCACGAAGCCGGGCTCGATCGCTTCGTCGACCTCAAGAAGAACGACTTCATCGGTCGCGAGGCGGCAGCGGAGGAACGCGCCAGGGGCGCCGCCCGCCGGCTGGTGACCTTCACGGTCGATGCCGACGGCGCCGACGCGATCGGCGACGAGCCGGTGTGGCACGACGGCAAGGCGGTCGGCTGGATCACGTCGGGCGGCTATGCCCATACGGCGGGGCAATCGGTGGCGCTGGGCTACATTCCGGCAGCGCTGGCGGCAGCCAATTCGGACTTCGAGATCGAGATCATCGGCCAGCGCCGCAAGGCCGTTCGACTCGACGAACCGCTGTTCGATCCCAAGGGCCTGCGCATGCGCGCCTGAACGGCGCGCTTTTCCGCGTGACGCCTCGCTCGATCGGGTGCGAATATTCGACAATGGGCAGCACGGCAAAAGCCAGGATCAAGCCGCGCGCGCGGCGCGGCTTGATGCAACGCCTGGCGGCGGGTCCGGTCATTTGCGCCGAAGGATACGTCTTCGAGCTCGAGCGCCGCGGCTACCTGCAGGCCGGTGCGTTCGTTCCCGAAGTGCTGATCGAGCACCCTGAAGTGGTGGAACGGCTGCACCGCGACTTCGTCCATGCCGGCTCGGACGTCGTGCAAGCCCTCACTTACTACGTCCATCGCGAAAAGCTGCGCGTCATCGGCCGCGAGAAGGACCTCGAGCCGATGAACGTCATGGCGCTTGCCCTCGCCAGCAAAGTCGCGCGCGAGACGAAAACGCTGTTCGCCGGCGACATCTGCAACACGAATATCTATCAACCGCGCGACAAGGCTGCCCTCAGGGAGGTCGCGCGGATTTTCGAAGAGCAGGTCGGCTGGGCCGCCGGCGCCGGCGTCGACTACATCGTCGCCGAGACGTTCTCGTGGGGCGGCGAGGCGCTGATGGCGCTCGAGGCGATCAAGCGCTTCAGCAAGGTTCCCGCCGTCGTGACCTTCTCCATCCATCGCGAAACCACAACGCGCGAAGGCTGGAGCGCCGCCGAGACCTGCCGGCGGCTGGAAGCGGCCGGCGCCGACGTGGTCGGACTCAATTGCCATCGAGGTCCGGCCACCATGATGCCGCTGCTCAAGACCATCCGCAAAGCCGTGCGGTGCCACGTGGCGGCGCTGCCGGTGCCCTACCGCACGACCGCCAGGCAGCCGAGCTTCATGTCGCTCAGCGATCGCTGCTGTCCCGGAGTCCGTCCGTTCCCGGTCGGGCTCGATCCCTTCACCTGCACGCGCAGCGAGATCGCCGAGTTCGGCGCAGCCGCGTTGGCGCTGGGGATCGGCTATCTCGGCCTCTGCTGCGGCGCGGGTCCGCATCATATCCGCGCGCTCGCCGAGTCGATCGGGCGAAAGCCCGAGGCCAGCCGCTATAGCGCCGACATGTCCAAGCACGCGTTCTTCGGCACGCATCGGCGCATCCAGAAGATCCAGCGCGAATATCGGACCAGGCTTTGAGCGATGGCAGGCGGCTCACGGGGGAAAGCAACATGAGCAAGAACAAGACGGCGGCAAAGGCGGGCCTGATGGCCCGGCTCGACAGGGGTCCGGTGATCTGCGCCGAGGGCTATCTCTTCGAGCTGGAGCGGCGGGGCTACCTGCAGGCCGGCGCCTATGTGCCCGAAGTCGTGCTCGAGCACCCCGAGCTGGTCGAGCAGCTGCATCGCGAGTTCGTCCATGCCGGCTCCGATGTCGTGGAGGCGTTCACCTACTACGCCCATCGCCAGAAGCTCCGGGTCATCGGGCGCGAGAAGGACCTGAAGCCGATGAATCTCGCCGCGCTCGCCATCGCCCGGAAGGTGGCGCGCGACACCGGGACGCTGCTGGCCGGCAACATCTGCAACACCACCATCTATGATCCGAAGGATCCCGCGACGATCAAGACCGTGCGCGCGATGTTCGAGGAACAGGTCGGGTGGGCGGTCGATTCCGGCGTCGACTTCATCATCGGCGAGACCTTCGGCTATACCCAGGAGGCGTTGCTCGCGCTCGACGTGATCAAGCAGGCGGGCCAGGTGGCGGTGATCACGCTGGCGGCCCACAAGGGCAGGACCCGCGAGGGCTGGAGCTGGGCAAACGCCGCGCGCAGGCTCGAGCAGGCCGGCGCCGACGTGGTCGGGCTCAACTGCACGCGCGGGCCGGCGAGCATGCTGCCGTTGCTCGCCGCCATGCGCAAAGCCGTCAAATGCCACGTCGCGGCGCTGCCGGTGCCCTATCGCACGACGCGTGCCCGCCCGTCGTTCCAGTCGCTCACCGATCATGGTTGCGCCTGCCTGCCCGGCGGGCATGCCTTCCCGATCGCGCTCGACCCGTTCACCTGCAACCGCTTCGAGATCGCCGCGTTCGGCGCCGCCGCCTACGGCATGGGCATTCACTATCTGGGTGTGTGCTGCGGCGCCGGCCCGCACCATGTGCGGGCGCTGGCCGAAGCGGTCGGCAAGCGGCCGCCGGCGATGCGCTACACGGCGGACATGTCGAAGCACTATCTGTTCGGCCGCGCGACGCTCGGCAAGACCAGTCGGCAGAAGGCCGAAGATCGCCGCTTCGCCAAAGCGATCGTTCAGGCCTGAAGGCCTCGAGCCCACGCGGACAGGAGGAGGCTCAGCCCGAGGGCAGCGTCAGGTGCGAGCGCCAGCCATCGCGCTCCCGGCTGACCGCCGCCGCCCAAAGGCCTTTGGTCGGATCGGGCGTGACGCCGTGCGTCGAACTCCAGAGTTCGATGCGATCGGCGATGAAATCGATCAGCACGACGTTGGGGTCGGTCGGTCCGCCCGGATGCCACTTATAGGACGCCGGGTTCCAGATCGCCTTCTTCACCGCGACGTCGTCAATGATCCTGGCTCGGCCGACGAGCGTCACGTAGGAGTTCTCGGCATCGCACTGATAGGCGAGCGTCATCCGACCGGTTCGCCCGATCTCCTGGGCCTTGCGCGAGCGGCGGTCGGTCATGAAGCGGAGGGTCCAATCATCGGACAGCTTGGACGTCTGGACGACGCGGGCATTGGCCTCGCCTTGAGGCCCGACCGTGATGGCGAGCGGCATCGCAACCTTGTCGACGATGCCACGCGCTATTTGCAGGAGCCCGCTGGCGTCCAAAGCCACCTCCCTGGCAGGGAAGCAGATCATTTCTTGGACTGAAACACCATGGACATGGCGATGATGTCTGCATTTGACCGGGGCTATCCGCACGCCTCACGCGGCCGACCTCGGTTCGGCCCGAAGGGGAATGTCCCTCGGCACCGTAGACAGGGCTAGGACGAAAGGAGTCGCTGAACCGGCGCTTACGCACTAGGGTACCGGGAGCTGACTCAGACCCATGCCGGTGAACTTGGAAATCATTCCGACCGGTGCTGCCCTCGCCGCGGAAGTCCGTGGTCTCGATCTGTCGGAGCCGATGGATGACCGCACCTTCGCCGTGATCGAACACGCCTATGACGAATATGGCGTGCTCTTCTTTCGCGATCAGCGGATCACGCCCGATCAGCAGGTCGACTTCACCCGCCGCTTCGGCGAGATCGAGTTCAACATTTTTGGAGAGCGTTGGAGCGTGCCGGGCTGTCCGGAAATCGTCGTGGTGTCCAACATCACCGACAACGGAAAGCCGATCGGCATCCGACGCGCGGGCGAGAACTGGCACAGCGACATGTGCTACACCGCGCGGCCGCCGCGCGGGACGATCCTCCATGCGATCGAGACACCAGAACTTTACGGCCTGCCGCTCGGCGACACCGAATTCGCCAGCGCCGCGGCGGCGTGGGACGCGCTGCCCGAAAGCTTGCGCCGCCGCATCGAGGGCCGCCGCGCTGTCTTTGATTTCGCGGCGCGCAAGCGCTCCTTCCCGCCGACCCGGGAAGAAATAGAGCGCAACCCGCCCGTGCGGCACCCTATCGTGCGCGCCCATCCGAAGACCGGACGCAAATGCCTCTACGTCATGCGTGACGACTGCACCGGCATCGAGGGGATCGCCACCGAAGAGGCGGAGGCGCTGATCTGCGCCCTTGCCGATCACATCGTGAAGCCGCAGTTCATCTACCGGCACCGTTGGCGGCGGGGCGACCTGTTGATGTGGGACAATTGCACAGTGCAGCATCGGGCGATCCAGGACTACGACCTGCCGCAGCGCCGGAAAATGCACCGTACGACTATGGGCGGAGCGGTCCCGCTCTGAACGGCGAGCTGATCAGTCCGCCGGCCCCGACTGCGTCTTGGGCGCCGTGCGCCGGCGCCACCACTCGCTGACCTCGCCGACCAGGCCCTTGCGGAAGGCCATGACGATGACCACGAAGATGGCGCCCTGGATCACCAGCACGAACTCGCCGACGCCGGCCAGGTAGTTCTGCATGGTGACGATGATGAAGGCCCCGACCACCGGGCCGGTGATGGTGCCAAGCCCGCCGACCAGCGCCATCAGCACGACCTCGCCGGAGGTCGCGGCGCTCACGTCGGTCAGGGTGGCGAACTGCAGCACCATGGCCTTGGTGGCGCCGGCCAAGCCCGCCAGGGCGGCGGAGAGCACGAAGGCCAGGAGCTTGTAGCGGTCGGCCTCGTAGCCCAGCGACACCGCGCGCTGCTCGTTGTCGCGGATCGCCTTCAGCACCTGGCCGAACGGCGAATGGATGAAGCGGTAGATGGCGCCGTAGCCGAACAGGAAGATCGCCAGCACGACGTAGTAGAGCACGCGGTCGTCCTTGG
>JABCYT010000258.1 GCA_013290035.1 Alphaproteobacteria bacterium | reverse complement strand
AACGGATCGTCGAGCGCGTCCATGAATAGGCGGCACATGACATTGATCACCACGATCTTCTGGCCGCGCGCGGTCTGGAACAGGTTGGCGCCCCAGCCGGGCGTGCCGGGCGGGAAGTTGATCGGCCGCAGCAGCCGCTTGTCCTGCGCGATGTAGGGGATGATCTCGCGCTGGTCCCAGACGTGGTTGCCGGTGGTGATGCAGTCGACGCCCGCCTCGTGCAGCTCGGTGCAGATCTTGGCGGTGATGCCGAAGCCCGCCGCCGCGTTCTCGCCGTTGACCGCCACGAAATCGAGGCCGAGCTCGCGGCGCAGCCGCGGCACCTCCTTGATCACCACATCGCGGCCGGCGCGGCCGACGATATCGCCGCAAAACAGAACCTTCATGCGCTAGACAAAGGCGCAAGCACGCCGGTCGGTCAACAGCCAATCGAGTGGCTGATCGTCCGGACCGTGCGGCACTTCGGGCACGAGCTGAGGATCGAAGCCGACGCCGACCGCCGTCACCTGGCGCCGCGCGCGCAGGCCTTTGAGCGTACGGTCGTAGAAACCGCCGCCATAGCCCAGCCGCCAGCCCGCCTCGTCGCAGGCCAGCAGCGGCACCAGCAAAGCATCGGGCTCCACGGTCTCGCGTCGTGCCGAGGGCTGCAGGGTGCCGAACACGCCAGCCTCGAGGGGATCGCCGGGGCGCCAGGCGCGAAACAGCAGGGGTTTGCCGCGCCCCTGCACGACCGGCAAAGCCATCTGACAACCTGAATTGAACAGCTCGATCATGAGCGGCCGGATGTCGATCTCTTCCTTGATCGGCCAGAAACCCGACACGACCGCCGGGGTCTCGAAGGGCGTCTCGCGCCGCCAGGCGGCGAGCAGGCCGCCGGCGGCGGCGCGGCGTTCATCCTCCGCCAGCGCGCCCCGCCAGGCGAGCATGGCGCTGCGCAGCGTGCGCTTGTCGTCAATCAGGGCCATGCCGGCGGGAGAAGCAAGGTGGGGCGGCTCCACGATGGGCCGTGGCTCGTAGAACCTCCAAGGCCTGCGTAAGCAGGTGGGCACCGTGTAGCCAAGACCACGGTCAAGGCCAGGAACAGTTCCCAGGAGATCTTATTGGCCCCGGGGTTTTAGCAAAACCACGCGCCGCGCAGAAATCCGCCCCGCGCCTAATCTAGGCACTCCGGGCGGGCGCCGCAATGCGCGATGGACCGGCGCTTCAGGCCGCGCCGCTGACCTTCTTGCTCATCTTGTCGACGCGCGAGGTGATCAGGTCCTCGAGCGCCGTCGCCAGCGTCTCGGCGCTGTCGGTGGCGCTCGCCCGCGCGCTCTCCGCCGCCTTGGCCATGCCGCGCGCCTCGCGGCTCTCATCGGCCAGGATCAGCGAGGCGAAGACCATCAGCTTGATTTCAGGGGCGCCCGGGAGCTGCTTGCGCAATTCGCCGACCTTCTCGTCGACATAGGCGGCCAGTTCCTGGACCCGCTCTTCCTCGCCGTCACCGCAGGTGAGTTCATAGGTGCGATTGGCGATCTGAATCGATACCAGCGGCATTTTCCGCTACTCCTTTTATTGCGCCTTATCGGCGTTTGAGGGGATTTGCAGTCTGACACGTCGTGCCGGTCGAAGCACCTCTCTACGTTGGCGGCAGCGGTGGACTGGTTACTGCTGATCGGCCGCCAGCAGCGAGCGGATGTATTCCATTGCCCGCTCCAGCCGACCCTCGACCTCTATCGCGACTTTTTTCAGGTCGTCGTGCTGACGCTCGAGCTTGTTGAGGCGCTTGGCCATTTCGTCAGCGCGCGCCGATTCAGCGCGCAGACGCTCTTCCACCATCGATTCCAGCCGGCTGAGCGCATCGTCCACGCGGTCCTTCGCACTGGCTGCCTTGGACATCGCTCCCCCGGCGGCGGATGGCAGGTCGTCTCCCGGCTGCATCTGCTCCATCGCGGAAGGATAAGTTCGCACCCGGGAGCGGTCAACATGTTGGCCCTGTGGAGCATAGTGGCCCGCTAGATGTTGGTCGCGCTTCCGGTTTTGCGCATTGACGCGCCAAAGTGTGGTCGGCATGTTGCGCGCCGCCTTTCAAAAAACCGTACGGCGCCAGCACCAAATGACCGAACAAATCGTTGCCCGCCGCGACATGGCGAACGCCATCAGGGCCCTCGCCATGGACGCCGTGCAGCAGGCCGACTCCGGTCATCCTGGCATGCCGATGGGCATGGCCGACGTCGCCACGGTCCTGTTCACGAAGTTCCTGAAGTTCGATGCCTCGGAGCCCCACTGGCCCGACCGCGACCGCTTCATCCTGTCGGCCGGCCATGGCTCGATGCTACTCTATTCGCTGCTGCATCTCACCGGCTACGCCGACATGACGCTCGACGAGCTGAAGCATTTTCGCCAGCTCGGCAGCCGCACCGCAGGCCACCCCGAACACGGCCACGCCCGCGGCATCGAGACCACGACCGGCCCGCTCGGCCAGGGCCTCGGCAACTCGGTGGGCTTCGCGCTCGCCGAGCGCCTGCTCGCCGAACGCTTCGGCCGCGACATCGTCGATCACTACACTTATGTCATCTGCGGCGACGGCTGCCTGATGGAGGGCATCGGCCAGGAGGCGATCACGCTGGCCGGCCATCTCGGGCTCGGCCGCCTGATCGTGCTGTTCGACGACAACGGCATCTCGATCGACGGGCCGACCTCGCTCAGTACCTCGGAGGATCACAAGAAGCGCTTCGCCGCCGCCGGTTGGCACGTGCAGGCGGTCGACGGCCTCGACCCTGACGCCGTGACGCGCGCCATCCGCAAGGCGCGCAATGTCACCGACAAGCCCTCGCTGATCGCCTGCAAGACGGTGATCGGCTACGGCGCGCCGACCAAGGCCGGTACCGCCGCCACCCACGGCTCGCCGCTCGGCAAGGACGAGGTTTTAGGCGCCCGCCAGAAGCTCGGCTGGAGCTATCCCCCGTTCGACATTCCCGAGCCGATCTTTTCGGCCTGGCGCAAGATCGGGGCGCGCGGGAAGTCGGCGCGGCGCAAATGGACCAAGCGCCACGCCGCCATGGCCGACGCCGACCGCGCCGAGTTCGACCGCCGCCTGAAAGGCGATCTCCCGGCGGCCGTCGGCGAGGCGATCGTGGCCTTCAAGGCCAAGGTTGCCGTCGAGAAGCCCAGTTGGGCCACGCGCAAGTCGAGCCAGGAGGCGCTCGAGGTCATCAATCCGGTTTTGCCCGATATGGTGGGCGGCTCGGCCGATCTCACCGGCTCGAACAATACCAAGACGGCGACGCTGAAGGAGATGACTCGCGCCAACCCGGCCGGCCGCTATATCCACTACGGCATCCGCGAGCACGCCATGGCGGCCGCCATGAACGGCATGGCACTGCATGGCGGCGTGGTGCCCTACGGCGGCACCTTCCTGGTGTTTACCGACTATTGCCGGCCCTCGATCCGGCTGGCGGCGTTGATGGGCCTTCGGGTCATCTACGTGATGACCCACGATTCGATCGGGCTGGGCGAAGATGGGCCGACGCACCAGCCGGTCGAGCACTTGGCGGCGCTGCGCGCCATTCCCGGCCTGCAGGTCCTGCGTCCGGCCGACGCCATCGAGACGGCGGAGTGCTGGCAGATCGCACTCGAGTCGAAGAACAGGCCCAGCGTGATCGCGCTCACGCGCCAGAATCTGCCGACGCTGCGCGACGCCGGCGAAGGCAACCTGTGCACCCGCGGGGCCTACCTCCTGGCAGGCGATGCCTCGGCCGCGGTCCGCCTGATCGCCTCCGGCTCGGAAGTCTATCTCGCTGTCGCAGCGCGCGATCTTCTGGCCGAGGACGGCATTTCGGCCGCGGTCGTGTCCATGCCGTCCTGGGAGCTGTTCGCTGTGCAGGATGAAGCCTATCGGCGGCAGGTTCTGGGCGGCGACGACACGATCAGGGTCGCCTGCGAAGCGGCCGGCGGCTTCGGCTGGGAGCGCTGGCTGGGAACGCGGGGCACCTTTGTCGGCATGAAGGGCTTTGGCGCTTCCGCCAAGGCCGCCGACCTATATAAACATTTCGGAATCACGGCTGAGGCGATTGCCGACGCGGCGCGCCAGCTCAGGGCCTAACGGAGGAAGACATGGCAGTTCGGGTGGCAATCAACGGCTTCGGGCGCATCGGCCGCAACGTCATGCGGGCGATCATGGAATCGGGCCGCAAGGACATCGAGGTCGTCTCGATCAACGATCTCGGGCCGGTCGAGACCAATGCCCACCTGTTCCGCTTCGATTCGGTGCACGGCCGGTTCAACGGCGAGGTCAAGGTCGACGGCGACACGATCGATGTCGGCCGCGGCAAGATGAAGGTCACGGCCGAGCGCGATCCCGCCAAGCTGCCGCACAAGGCGCTGGGCGTCGATATTGCCCTGGAGTGCACGGGCATCTTCACGTCCAAGAAGGCGGCGACGACCCATATCGACGCCGGCGCCAAGCGCGTGCTGGTCTCCGCGCCGGCCGACGATGCCGACCTCACGGTCGTCTACGGCGTCAACCACGACAAGCTCACCAAGGATCACGTGATCGTCTCCAACGCCTCGTGCACGACCAACTGCCTGGCGCCGATCGTCAAGGTGCTGAACGACGCGGTCGGCATCGAGCACGGCTTCATGACCACGATCCACGCCTATACCGGCGACCAGCCGACGCTCGACACCATGCACAAGGACCTCTACCGCGGCCGTGCCGCCGCAATGTCGATGATCCCGACCTCGACCGGCGCGGCCAAGGCGGTCGGCCTGGTGCTGCCCGAGCTCAACGGCAAGCTCGACGGCGTGGCGATCCGCGTGCCGACGCCCAACGTCTCGATGATCGACTTCAAGTTCATCGCCAAGCGCCAGACTGACAAGGACGAGATCAACAAGGCGGTGAAGCTCGCCGCCGCCAACCAGCTCAAGGGCATCCTGGGCTGGACCGACGCGCCCAACGTGTCGATCGACTTCAACCACGACCCCCACTCGTCGACCTTCCACATGGACCAGACCAAGGTCATGGAAGGCACATTCGTTAGGGTCCTGAGCTGGTACGACAACGAATGGGGCTTCTCCAACCGCATGGCCGACACCGCCGTGGCGATGGGCAAGCTCGGCTAACCCAGGCTTGACAGCCTTGGCACGCGCCTTGCCTCCTGCCGCGTGGAGGAGGCAGGCGGCGTGCAGTCTACCCCAGGGAACACGGTATCCGCGGCGACCGGCCGACCCGCGGCGCGCACGCTCGACGTCGAGGATCTGACCGTCCGTTACGGCCAGGCGCTGGCCGTCGACGGCGTCACGCTCGCCATCGAGCCCGGCGAGGTGGTGGCCCTCCTGGGACCGTCGGGCTGCGGCAAGACCACCCTGCTGCGGGTGATCGCGGGCTTCGTCCGCCAGGCCGCCGGCCGCGTGCGGGTCGACGGCGCGCCGGTCGACCATCTGCCGGCCAACCAGCGCAACATCGGCATCGTCTTCCAGAACTACGCCCTGTTCCCGCACATGACTGTGGTCGAGAACGTGGCCTATGGCCTGCGCGCGCGCGGCATGCGCGGCGCCGAGATCCAGGCGCGCGTCTCGCGCTTCCTCGACATCGTCCAGCTCGCCGGCTTCCGCGAGCGCCTGCCGCGCCAGCTGTCGGGCGGGCAGCAGCAGAGGGTGGCGCTGGCCCGCGCGCTCGTGGTGGAACCCGCCATCCTGCTGCTCGACGAGCCGTTCGCGGCGCTCGACCGCAACCTCCGGCTCGACATGCAGATCGAGGTCAAGCGCCTGCAGCGCCAGCTCGGCCTCACCACCATCCTGGTGACCCATGACCAGGACGAGGCGATGAGC
>JABCYT010000257.1 GCA_013290035.1 Alphaproteobacteria bacterium | reverse complement strand
GGGATGGCGGGGGAAGGAGATCGCATCAGGGAGGAACCACGTACCCGACTGGGGGGTTGTCGAGGGGACCAGTTTCTTCATTTTGAGCATCGAACTCAGTACGAGTCAGACCGCCACAATCTCCCCCAAACTGCGGCTCGAATGTGACATATCTCACATGCGTGTGCGCACTTCTGCCCAGCATTTCTCGTGCAGCACCCCCGATTTTGGTGCGTATTTTGCCGCAAATTCAGGCGCTCCCGAGTCGCAGCAGTTGCGTCGCCTTGCTAGAACCCCGGCGGAACAAACGCAGGAGTTTCCATGTCGTTCCGCGCGCTCGTGCTGAGCCAGGCCGCCGACCGCAAGGTAACCGGCGCCGTCGAGACCTTGCCTGTGGAGAAGTTGCCGACGGGGGATGTCACGGTCGCGGTCGACTATTCGACGCTCAACTACAAGGATGGGCTGGTGCTGACGACCGGGGGTGGCCTGGTGAAGACTTGGCCGCATGTCGGCGGCATTGACTTCGCTGGCACTGTAGAAAGTGCAGAAAATGCGGCTTTCAAGCCGGGCGACAAGGTTGTCCTCAATGGCTATCGCGTCGGCGAGCTCCATTGGGGAGGCTACGCCACCAAGGCGCGCGTGAAAGGTGACTGGCTCGTCAAGTTGCCGGCCACGATCTCTACCAGGCACGCCATGGCAATCGGCACGGCGGGCTACACCGCCATGCTCTGCGTGATGGCGCTGGAGAAGCATGGCGTCAAGCCGACAGCCGGCGAAATCCTGGTCACCGGCGCGGCAGGCGGCGTCGGCTCCATCGCAGTCGCGATTCTGGCCAAGCTTGGCTTCAACGTTGTGGCCGCCACGGGCCGGCCACAGGAGGCGGACTACCTGAAGGCGCTGGGGGCCACGACCATTATGGACCGCAAGGAGCTGACCGAAGCGGCCGACCGCCCGCTGCTCTCGGAGCGTTTCGCGGGCCTCGTGGACACGGTGTCGGGCGTGATGTTCGCCCGGGCGCTCGCGCAGGTGAAATACGGCGGTGCGGCCGCCGTCTGCGGGCTCGCGGCCGGGCCGGCATTTCCCGGCTCGATCCTGCCGTTCATCCTGCGCTCGATCACGGTCTACGGCATCGACTCGGTCATGCTGCCCAGGGCGCCGCGCGAGGAGGCGTGGCGACGACTCGGCACCGACCTGCCGCTCGACAAGCTCGACCGCACGGTGAGCGAGGTGGGGCTTTCGCATCTCATGCCGCTGGCGCCTCGCATCCTGAAAGGCGAGGTACGCGGCCGCGTGGTGGTGAACGTCGCCGATTAATGCGCGACCGACGGGCATTGCCGGCAGACCGGCGATCGTGATCTAGAAATCTTCGAGCCGGCACTACATGGCTGCGTGGTTGTCGGTGTCGACAAGTGGTAGCTTGCGGCACTGATTTTACAATACGCCGAGGTAAGCCGCCCATGACGCCGCCCGCCACCAAGCCCACCGCCAACAATCTCGAGGCCTTCTTCATGCCGTTCACGGCGAACCGGCAGTTCAAGAAGAACCCGCGGATGCTGGCCAAGGCCAAGGGCGTGCACTACTGGACGCCGGAGGGCCGCAAGATCATCGACGGCACGGCGGGTCTGTGGTGCGTCAATGCCGGCCACGGCCGCGAGGAGATCAAGGCGGCGATCGCCCGGCAGCTCGACGAGATGGACTACGCGCCGTCGTTCCAGATGGGCCATCCCAAGGCGTTCGAGCTGGCGGCGCGGCATGCCGCCCTGCTGCCGGGCGACCTCAATCACGCTTTCTACTGCAACTCCGGCTCCGAGGCCGTCGACTCAGCGCTCAAGATCGCACTCGCCTATCACCGGGCGAACGGCCAGGGCACGCGCACGCGCTTCGTCGGCCGCGAGCGCGGCTATCACGGCGTCGGCTTCGGCGGCATCTCCGTCGGCGGCATGGTCAACAATCGCAAGTGGTTCGGCGCCATGCTGCCGGGCGTCGATCACCTGCCGCACACCCACCTGGCGAAGAATGCCTTCTCGAAAGGCCAGCCCGAGCACGGTGGTGCGGAGCTCGCCGACGCGCTCGAAGGCATCGTCGGCCTGCACGACGCTTCCAACATCGCAGCCGTCATCGTCGAGCCCTGCGCCGGCTCGACCGGCTACCTGCCGCCGCCAAAGGGCTACCTCGAGCGGTTGCGCCAGATCTGCGACAAGCACGGCGTCCTGCTGATCTTCGACGAGGTCATCACCGGCTTCGGCCGTCTCGGCACGAGCTTCGCCGCCGAGAAGTTCGGCGTCATTCCCGACCTGATGACGGTGGCCAAGGGCATCAGCAACGCCACGGTGCCAATGGGCGGCGTGTTCGTGCGCAAGACGGTGTTCGACGGCCTGATGAACGGACCGGACAACGCCATCGAGCTGTTCCACGGCTACACCTATTCGGCCCATCCGCTGGCGTGCGCCGCGGCATCGGCGGTGCTCGACATCTATCGCGACGAGAACCTGTTCGAGCGTTCCGCCGAGCTGTCGCCCTACTGGGAGGCCGGTGTGCACTCGCTGAAGGGCCTGCCCAACGTCACCGACATCCGCAATCTCGGCCTTGCCGCCGGCATCGACCTCGCCCCCAAGGGGCCGGTCGGCACGCGCGGCTACGAGGCCTTCACCAAGGCCTTCGAGCTCGGCCTGATGGTGCGCCAGGCGGGCGACGCCATCGCCATGTCGCCGCCGCTGGTGATCGAGAAGGTCCAGATCGACGAGATCATCGACATCACGGCCAAGACGATCAAGGCGGTCGCCTAGCGGAGTCTGTATAGTCGGCGCGTGAGCTCCGAACTAGGCTGGTTGCTGGGTGAATTTGCGGCGGTGGCACACGTTGCCATCGCGGGCGCCGTCACCGTCCATATCCTCCTCTACAAGCGCAATGTCGGCGCCGCCGTGTCGTGGATCGGCATCGCCTGGCTGTCGCCGTTCCTGGGCGCGCTTCTCTACACGACCATGGGCGTCAACAGGGTCAAGCGGCGGGCTCAGCGGCTGCGCCGCCAGCGCCTGCCGCCGACCGTGGCCGAGGAGGCGGCCCTGGCGGATCCCACCGATCCGCTGACGCCGCTGGATTTCGCGATCGGCCGCCTGACCGGTCTGCCGTGCGAGCCCGGCAACAAGGTCGAGGTGCTGCACAGCGGCGATCAGGCCTATCCCCGCATGCTGGCGGCGATCGAGGCGGCGGAGAAGAGCGTCGGGCTCATGAGCTACATCTTCCGCGCCGACAAGGCCGGCGAAGCCTTCCACCAGGCCCTGATCCAGGCCCAGCGCCGCGGCGTGGAGGTTCGGGTGCTGATCGACGGCGTCGGCGGCGGCTATTTCTGGTCGGGCACCTACAATCACCTGCGCGGGGCCGGCGTGCCGGTCGCGCGCTTCCTGCATTCGTATTTTCCCCTGCGCATGCCGTTCGTGAACCTGCGCAACCATCGCAAGGTGCTGGTGATCGACGGCCGCCTGGGCTTCACCGGCGGCATCAATATCGGCGCCGAGAACATCAGCGCCGACAATCCGCCGGACATCGTGCGCGACACGCATTTCCAGCTCGAGGGGCCGATCGTCGGGCAGCTCACCGACGCCTTTGCCGACGACTGGCTGTTCACCACCGGTGAGAAGCTGCTGACCGAGAAATGGTTTCCGCCATTGGAGAAAGCGGGCATGGTGACGGCGCGCGTCGTCACGTCCGGCCCGGACGAGGACATGGAGCAGATCGAGTACGTGGCGCTTCATGCCATCTCCTGCGCCCACAAATCGATTCGCGTGGTCACGCCCTACTTCCTGCCACCCGATCCGCTGACATTGTCACTGGGCCTCGCCGCGTTGCGTGGCGTCAAGGTCGACATCGTGTTGCCCGAGCATTCCAACCACGCGGTCCTCGACTGGGCGCGTCGCATACCGCTCAGGCCATTGATCGAGGCCGGCTGCCGCGTCTGGCTGATGCCCGCGCCCTTCGACCATTCCAAGCTGATGTTCATCGACGATTCCTGGACCCTGATCGGCAGCGCCAACTGGGATACGCGCAGCTTCCGGCTGAACTTCGAGCTCAATGTCGAGCTGCACGATCCCGACTTCGCCGGCACGGTGGGTGTGGTCACGCCGGCGGCGCGGCGGCTCGCCCTGGCCGAACTCGACGGCGATCCGCTGCCGATCCGACTGCGCAACAGCGCTGCCCGGCTGCTGCAGCCTTATCTCTAGGGAAGGGCGCGAACGACGCGCCTCCTCATCGATAAAGGCGGCGCAAGCGGTCACGGCGCATCGGCCGGTGCTCGGGGCGCGCCCGCAACCCGGCCGGCCCCAGTCCCCAACCCTCGGCGATATCGAGTTCGAGCCGGATCGGCCGATGGTCGGATGGCCCGAAGGCAAGCGCGTCGGCGGCGCGACAGTTGAGGCCGTGCACCAGGCAGCGGTCGAGCCGAAACGGCACCACGTTGCTGGCGAAGTGCGTCGACTCGCGCGGGCCGACATCGGTGAAGCCCGGCAGCAGGACAGGGCCCACCATGTTGTAGTCGCCGATGATTGCCGAGGGCTTGCCGCGCAACGCCGCGGCGATGCGCGCGAGCTGGCGACGGTTCAACAGCTGGCCGTGCGAGAGATGGACGTTGGCGAAAGTGATGTCACCCAGCTGGACGAGCTGCGCCCGCCGGCGCGGCAGGCGTCCGGGCAGCCGCGAGGCCGGCAGCGAGAGCGCGCGCGGTGCTGCAAAACGGTGCAGGCTCCACACGCCCAGCCCGTGAATGCGCCCCAGCCAGGACAGCCGATGGAAATGGCCGCCGACCAGCGACGGCAGCGCCTCCATGTGGCGCGTGGCCTCCTGCATCAGCATCAGGTCCGGTTTCTCGCGTGCCACCAGCGCCGCCACGTCCTCGACGGCAGCGCCGGTGAGGCGCAGCAGATTCCAGCTTATGACTTTCAAGAGTTCCTCATGATCTGGACAGTCGATCGTGCCGCGCCTGGCGGATCTGTTCGGTGAGCGAGGCGGCGCTGCCGGCCGCTGCCTGCAGCTCGCGCCGGATGGTCTCGCGCCGCTCGTGGACCGAGGCGATCACCAGACCCATCGGCACGCCCAATCCAACGAGCGCCGACTCGGCAAGTTGCAGGCTCGCTTCGACGGTTTCGGGCACCGTATCGGTGACGCGCAATGTATAAAGATGACGGGCGTGCTGGGCGTCGTGGGCGCGCGCCACGATCATCACGTCCGGCCGCCTGGCACGCACGGCACGGACCACGTCGTCGACGATGGCGGTGTCGAGGGTGACGATCACGCCCAGCGCCTCGTCGATGCCGCAGCGCTGCAGGAATAGCGGATTGGAGGCATCGCCGTAGTAGATCGGACGGCCGAGCTGTCGCCAGCGCTCGACCTGGACGGAGTCGCGGTCGGCGGCGATGTAGGCGATGTCATGCTTTTCCAGGAGGTCGCAGACGAGCTGGCCGACCCGGCCGTGACCCACGACGATGACGCGCTTGGCGTGATCGTCGGGCGGCAGCATGGTGAAGACCGGATCGGCCGAGACATCCTTCGCGAAATAATGGCCGGCGCGGCGTGCAAACAGGGCGATCAGAGGCAACACGGTCATGGTCAGCGACACGACCGCCAGGACGCCCGCCGCCACGTCGGCCGGGATCAGGCCGACCTGGACGGCGAGGCCGATGCCGATGAAGGCGAATTCGCCACCCGGCGCCAGCAGCAGGCCGGTCTCGACGCCGGCTGCCCACGGCACCCCGAACAGCCGGCAAAGCGGGGCCAGCAGCACCGCCTTGACCACGATCACGACGAGAAAGGCCCCGGCCACCAGCAGCGGCTCGCGCCAGATGAAACCGAGATCGACGTG
>JABCYT010000256.1 GCA_013290035.1 Alphaproteobacteria bacterium | reverse complement strand
GAATTGGCTGCCACGGCAGAGCGCGGCGGTTATCCCATCGATAAAGGTCGCACCCGGTGCAAGCGGGAAGATGAAGTCGGCGGCTGCGACGTGGCTGGCCTGGGGTGTGCTAGCCGTCGCCCTGCTGTTTCTCGGGCTGCATTTCTTCAGCGACAACAATCTCGAAGTCGGCCGCGGCGCGGGCGTGTCGACGCAGCAATAGAAGCCGCCGATCCCGCACGGCTTCGATCGCTCTATCCCGGCCGCACCGGGTCGAGCCAGTCGACCGTCTGCACGGCTCCCCAGAGCATCGCTGCCGTGATCGCCAGCGAGACGAGGGCGGCGACCAAGCCGATCAGCAGGGCGATGCCGTCCTCTTCCAGATACGCCAAGGCCAGGAACATGATGACGAAGGCGGGGACGACGTGGCTGAACGGCACGGGCGAGACCATGGTCAGACCCAGCAGCAGCATGACGATCCCCGCCAGCCGCTTGGTAGCCTGGAAGGGGGTTGGCCAGCGCGGGCGGATCAGCTTCTCGACCCAGGCGAGGCGCGGCGCGACCAGGCGAATGACCTGGGCCAGCCTCTCCACGCCGATTTTCCGCCGAGCAATGAGGCGAGGCAGCACGCCCACTTCCTGCCCGAGCATCATCTGGACCGCCGGCCATGCAACCAGGACTCCGACTGCCGTCGATGCGCCGGGGATGAGACCGACCACGGCCATCACGAAGAGGGTCAGACCGAAAGAGCGCCGGCCGAGCTTCTCCATCAGCCATCCGATCGAGACGCCGGCGCCCTCCGCCCGATCCAGCATCGTCGAGAGCTGGACCGACGCGGGCACATACGCCGGCGACGACACGGGATCCCGGGCCAGCCGCTGCGTTCCACCGTGATCGGAGAGTCGCGCGCCAACCAACCGTTACGGGCTCCTCGTCGTCTGGTTTCCCGGTTGCGCCGCTGGAAACGTGACGCTGAAGCAGGCCCCGCGGCCCGCCGGGTTGGCGCCGGCCGAGAGCCTGCCGCCGAGCTGACTGGCCAGCAGAGCCACCAGCTTCATGCCGAGGCTGCCGGTGGCGTGCCGGTCGGGTGCGAAGCCCTCGGGCAGGCCCTTGCCTTCGTCGAGAACGGCAAGCTCGTACTCGCCCAGGCCGGCGGTCCTGAAGGTGACCTTGATCGTCCCCGCGCCGTGCTTCTTGGCGTTGCTGACGAGCTCGTTGACGATCAGTCCCAGGGCCAGGATTTGCTCCGTCGGGATGCCCGCCTCGATGCCCTCGATGTCGACGGAGGTCTCCAGGATGTCGGCGAGCTCGCCGCACAAGCGGCGGAGATAGGCCAGGATCGGCAGGCGCTCGGCGTTCGGCTCGGCGGCGAACGTCCGATGCACGCGCGCCACGGCGGAGACGCGATTGGCCGCGGCCGTCAACTGGCCCGCCGCTTCGGTCGAGCGCACGGCGCGGCTCTGCAGGTTCAACAGGCTGGCGACGAACTGCAGGCTGTTCATCGTGCGGTGATCGTTCTCGCCGGCCATGATCACCGACTGGGCGGCGGCGCGACGGGCCGCCAGGCGCACCTCGAGCTGATCCATCACGATCGCCGCCAGCGTCTCGAGCTGGCGGATACGCCTGGCGTCGACCGGTATGGGCTGGCTGTCCATCACGCACAGCGTGCCGAGATCGAAGCCGTCGGCGGTGCGCAACGGCACGGCGATGCAAAACCGCCGCCGGGATTCACCCAAGACGTGGGGGCTGGCGATGGAGCGAAGTTCGGTGATTCGAACGTCGGTCGAGCGAGTGTCGGTGGATCCAATGTCGGTCGACCAGACGTCGGTCTTCGCACCGGATGGAAGCGTGAAGCCGATCGAGGGCAACACGGCGCCGCCTGCCGCAGCGCGCTCGACTTCGGTCGCCGCGAGACCATGATGCGACTTGAACCAGATGCGGTCGCGGTCGGCGAAGCCGATGATCGAGATCGGGACGTTGAACAGATCCGCGGCCAGCGCGGTGATGCGGTCGCAGGCGGCTTCGGGCGCAGTATCGAGGATCTCGTAGCGCATCAGCGCCGCAAGGCGCGGGCGTTCGTCGTCCATCGCCACGGCGGCGGCGGATACGAGAATGTCGAGACCGTCGTCCTCGGCGGGTTTGACCAGATGCAGCATGGCTCCGCCCCCCAAGGCGGGATGCCGCGGAATACAGGCCCCTACACGCGCGGCACCTGGGACAGGCTAGACCGCGGCGGAGGAGGCAGCTGTTCTCTATTGAACAGGTTGCGAAACCTTCAGGGGATACATGGGAAGGCTGATCGCCTCAGACGATGAAAAGTTGGGTGTTCCGCAACCATGCGCCCTTCGCGGCGTTCACCATGGGCGGCCCACTCGCTCGGACATTCGCCAGCGCGTGACGGCCACGTCGCTTTCCAAAGGAAAACCCATGTTCCCCTTGTTTCGCCCGATCCCGCGGCTTGCGCCCGTCGTGCGTTCGCTTGCCGTCGCCACCCTGTTGGGCACGACCTTCCTCGCCGGCTCGCTCGGCCCCGTGGCGGCGCAGGCGCCGGCACAAAAGCCCCCGGCCGCCGCGGCCGCCACCAGCAACAAGCCCGAGAGCGTCGAGCAGCGCATCACGACCCTGAAGACCGCGCTCAAGATCACGCCTGACCAGGAAGCCAAGTGGGGCACTGTCGCCACGGCGATGCGCGACAATGCCACCGCCATGGACAAGCTGGTGCAGGCCAAGCGGGCCATCGCGCCGGCCAGCATGACCGCGGTGGACGACCTCAACACCTATGAGGAGTTCACCAAGGTCCGTCTCGACGGGCTGAAGAACCTGACCTCGGCTTTCAAGTCGCTCTACAACTCGATGCCGGCCGACCAGCAGAAGAACGCCGACCAGGTGTTCATGACGTTCGGCAGCGCACCGGCGCACGGCTAGGAGGCCCAAAATGACTTGCATCAAGCAGACCACGGCCGTCGCAGGCCTCGCGCTGGGGGCGATGCTCGCTCTTGGCGTCCTGGCCGGTCCGGCCAGCGCACGCTGGTACGGCAACGGCCAATACCAGCAAGACAACCGCCAATGGGAGAACCACACCAACGGCTACAACTATCAGCCGCCGCCGGTGGTCTACAGCACGCCGTACAACTACGGCTACCAGCCGCCGCCGGTGTACTACGACGGCAACAGCACGCCGGGCATTTCGATTCGGCTCTTCTAGGCGAGCCCATTCGCGCAGGGAAACGGCGGCCCCTCGGGCCGCCGTTCTTGCGTGCGCGCTATTGATCAGGGCACGAATCGTCGCGGGCGCCTGGGAGGCTATTCGCGCAGGACGACGCTCAGCAGCGAGGAGTGGACTTCCAGGTGGCCGTTGTAGTCGATGAACCCCAGCTTCCTGAACTTGTTCATGAATTGACTGACCCGGGAACGTGTCGTGCCGATGATCTCGGCCAGCGTCTCCTGGCTGATCGGGGTTGCGATCGGCTGTGGGCCGCCGTCCTTGCCGAAATTCGCCAGGATGAGCAGCGTGCGGGCCAGGCGCTTTTCGCTCGAGTTGAAGAGCTGATCGACAAGATCCTCCTCGACCCGGCTGTTGCGGGTCAGCAGGTGGGCCGTGAACAGCTCGCCAAACGCCGGCTCGGCGTGCAGGACACGGATCATCTCCGCCTTCGTCACCCGCGTTACTTCGCTCCCGACCATGGCCCGGGCGGTCGACAGGCGCAGCGGCTGGCCGATCAGGCAGCCCTCGCCGAAGAACTCGCCCGGCCCGAGGATCGCCACCACCGCTTCCTTGCCCTGCTTGGACGCCACCACGATCTTGATCCTGCCCTTCTGGACGTAGAACACGGAGTCGGCCGGGCTCGCCTGCAGGAAGACGACGTCGCCCTGGCGATAATCGGACACCGTGCGGCCGTGGCTGACCGTGGCGAGAAACGCCTTGGGATCGAAGGCGGCCTTGCCGTTGGTGGGGTTACCGTTGCGGGACTTGACGATCTCTTCCATGGCGGTGCCCTCGGCGCGCGATTGCGCCGAAACACCATACTCCCTCTGGCAGGCTATGTCCGAAATCGGACAGAAGGCCAGAAACGCAGCGAAACAGGCCTGCGCAAACTGCGCTAACCCTGCCGAAAGCCGGTCACTTGATCTTGGGCGTCACCTCTTCACCGAAGACCTGCATCTGGTCCAAAAGCTCCTGCACCGAGTTGGCCGCGAAGTAGAGACCGAGCAGATGCGTGACGCCGGCTTCGCGGAAGGCGTTGGCCTTGTCGACGATCTCGGCCGGCGTGCCGATCAGGTTGATGTCCTCGTGGCTGGCCGCGCCCTGGCCCTTCAGCGTCGACTTGGCAAGCGACACCAGGTGCTTGTTCATCTGGCTCTTGCGGAAGCTTTCGACCGCGGCCTGGTGCGTCTTGCCGACATGCACGACGAATTGCGGGCAGACCTCGATGGTCCTGGGATCGCGCCCGGCCTGCTCGGCCATCTCGTGCAAGGTCTTCACGCCGGCGCGCACGCGGTCGACATGCATGCCGGCCGGCAGCCAGCCGTCGGCCCATTTGACGGTGCGGACGATGTTGTTGGGGTTGTTGCCGCCGACATAGATCGGAATGTGCTTCTGCAGCGGCTTGGGATAGAGCTCGACGTCGCGGAACTTGTAGTACTTGCCGTCGAAGCTCGCGACCCGCTCCTTGAACAGCAGGTTGAGCGCCTGCAGGCCCTCGTCGACGATGTCGCCGCGATCCATTTTGGCGTCGGGCTGCAGCGCCTTGAATTCCTCGCGATAGGCGCCGATGCCGACGCCCACTTCCAGGCGGCCCTTGCCGAAATGATCGAGGGTGGCGATCTGCTTGGCGGTCACCACGATGTCGTGGCGCATCGGCAGCACCAGCACGCCGGTGCCGACCTTGATCGTCGTGGTCTCCGACAGCACGAAGGCGTAGGTGATCAGCGGCTCCCAGAAGCGCGGCGGCACGGGGAACTCGGCGCGCACGTAGTTCTGCGTCGTCATGTGGTCGTTGCCCCACACCGAATCGTAGCCGAATTTCTCCGCCGCCTGGGCGATCTTGATCACGTTCTCCGGATCGGAGAACGGGATCGGATAGGTCAGGCCTTCCATCCCGGTCGGCAGGCCGGCACTCACACGCATCGCGCTCTCTCCTCCGTTGGCTTGCTTGCGGGCCTACTCAGCCGCAACCGCGCGCAGCCTGGCCGTCTCGGCCGCGTCGACCGCGCCGTCGTCGCTCACCGCCACGCCGTAGTCGCGCCGCGCCGCCTCGGCCGAGATGAAGCCCTCGCGCACGTCCTGCGCCACCGCCTCGACGGCGCGACGGCGGGGATTGCCGAGCCCGCCGCCGCCCGGCATCGAGATGATCACGCGATCCTTCTGCGCCACGGTCTGCTGGCCCATGCCGCGCAAGGTGCCGCCCGACTTGAGCTTGAGCGTGCCGGCGGCGCCGTTCTGGCCGCCTTCGCGGCCGCGCGGCGGATGATCGATGCGGTCGTAGTAGGCGCTGATGGCGAACGGCGCCTGATCGAGCGTGCCCACTTCCATGATCTGGCCCAGCCCGCCCCTGAACTCGCCGGGGCCGCCGGAATCCTGGCGGTACTCCTTGCGCCAGACGATGACCGGCGAGACCGCCTCGTTGACCTCGATCGGCACGTTCTTGACGCCGCTCGGAAAGGCGGTGGCCGAGAGGCCGTCGCTGCCCGGCCGCGCGCCGGTGCCGCCGGCATGGAAGCTCATGACGTTGAAGGGGATGGCGTTCACGGTCTCGGCCGGATCGCCGTCGGTGCGGCCGGGGCCGCCCAGCGCGAACAGGTTCCACAGGCACGACGTGCCCTCGGCCGGCACGCCGCCGCCCAGCGCCTG
>JABCYT010000255.1 GCA_013290035.1 Alphaproteobacteria bacterium | reverse complement strand
AGTCGTCGTCTTGCCGGCGCCGTTGGAGCCGAGCAGCGCCACGACCGAGCCCTTCGGCACTTCGAGCGAGACGTCGGCCACGCCGATCAGGTCGCCGTAACGCACTTCGAGATGCTCGATCCGGAGCAGCGGCGCGCTCACGGGCCCTCCGCGTGCCGCACCTTGCGGCGGCCGAGATAGGCCTCGATCACCTTGGGGTCGCTGGTGACCTCGCGCGGCGTGCCGCGCGAGATCTCGCGGCCCTGGTGGAACACCACGACCTTGGCGGCGAGCGAGACGATCACCTCCATGATGTGCTCGACGATGACGATGGTGATGCCGCCGCCATGGATGCGGCGCACCAGCTCGATCGCCTCGCGCACCTCGGTCGGCGTCAGGCCGGCCATCGCCTCGTCGAGCAGCAGCGCCCTGGGCTCGGAGGCAAGCGCGCGGGCGATCTCGAGCCGCTTGCGGCCGGGCGTGCCGAGGCTTCGGGCCGGCGAATCGGCCAGCCGACCGAGCCCGACCCGCTCCAGCACGGCGCGCGCCTTGGCGCGCGCGTCGCGGGCGTTGGGATGGCGCAGCAGGGCGCCGATGGTGGCGTTGTCCAGCACCGACATCGAATCGAAGGTGAGCGGCACCTGGAAGCTGCGCGCCAGCCCGAGCCGCGCCCGCGCTTCGGGCGGCAAGGCCGTCACATCGGTGCCGTTGAAGACGACGGTGCCCGACGTCACCGGCAGGTCGCCGGTCAGGCAATTGAAGAAGGTCGACTTGCCCGCGCCGTTGGGCCCGATCAGGCCCAGGATCTCGCCTTCCTCGACCGCGACCGAGGCGTTGTCGACCGCCTTGAAAGCGCCGAACGCCTTGGTGACGTCCCTGGCTTCAATCAGCATGGCCGGCCACCGGTGCGGACTTGGCGCGATCGCGGCGGGCCGGCCGGCGCTCGAACAACGACAGCAGCCCGCTCGGCAGGAAGCGGGCGATGATGACGATGATGGCGCCATAGACCACGAAGGTGAGGCCCGCCCCGCGGCCGCCCAGCAGGCTGTTGGAAAGCTCCTCCAGCGGCACCAGGATCAGCGCGCCGACCAGCGGCCCGAACAGCTGGCCGGCGCCGCCCAGGGCCGCCATCACCAGCATCTTGACCGAGATCAGGATGCCGAAGCCCGACTCCGGATCGATGAAGCCGAACATGGTGAGATAGAGCGAGCCGGCAAGGGCGGTGAAGGCGGCGCTCAGCATGTAGGCATAGAGCTTGTAGCGGCCGGCCGAGACGCCGAGCGACCGCGCGGCGCGCTCGCTGTCCTTGATGGCGCGCAGATAGAAGCCCATGCGGGCGCCCTCGATCCAGCGCGTCAGCCCGAGCAGGAACACCAGCACGGCGAGGAAGATATAGTAGTAGGGCGTGGCCGAGATGAAGGAGAGGTCGAGCACGCTGCGCGGCACCGGCGGGCCGCTCAGGCCCTGCGCGCCGCCTAAAAAATCGCTGGTCGAGCTCAGCACGCGCACCAGCTCGGCGACGGCGATGGTGGCCATGCTGAAATAGTGACCGGACAGCCGGAGCGTCGGCACGCCGATCACGGCGGCGATGCCGACGCTGATCGCCATGCCGAGCGGCGCGCCCGCGATCGGCGGCCAGCCGAGATGGGTGTAGACCACGACCGCCGAATAGGCGCCGACGCCGAAGAAGACCGCATGGCCCACCGACACCTGGCCGGCATAGCCGCCGACGATGTTCCAGGCCGAGGCGCCGATGGCGGCCAGCAGGACCAGCGCGCCCAGCCGGCCATAGACCGGCGAGTTGCCGGCGAGCAGCGGATAGACCAGCACCAGCACGACAACGCCGAGCTGGAGGATGCGGCGCGGGCTCATGCCTTGCCCATCAGGCCCTGCGGGCGGAACCACAGCACGAGCACGAACAGCACGTAGACGATCACGTCCTTGTAGACCGGGCCGATCAGATAGGCCGACAGCGATTCGACGACACCGATGATCAGGCCCGCCACCAGCGCGCCCAAGACGCTGCCGAAGCCGCCGAACGAGACGGTGACGAAGGCCACGATGGCCAGCGTCTCGCCCACGGTCGGCGAGGTATAGAAGAAGGTGGCGATCAGCGCGCCGGCGATGCCGGTCGCCGCCCCGGCCAGCGCCCAGGCGAGCGCCTGCATGCGCTGCGGGCGGATACCCATGAGCTGCGCTGCCGTGGCGTCCTCCGACACCGCCAGCATGCGGCTGCCGATCGCCGTGCGGGTCAGGATGACGTGCAACAGCAGCGTGACGCCGAGACCAACGACGCCCGCCAGCAGGCGCGAGCCCTCGAAGCGGATGCCGGCCAGCACGAAGGAATGGCCGACCAGCGTGTCGGGCAAGGTCCTGAAATTGGCGCCGAACGTCCAGAACGCGGCATAGCGCAGGAACAGCGCCAGCCCGAAGGTGCCCAGGATCTGCGCCAGCATCGGCCCCTTCATGATGTGGCGGACCAGCAGGAAGTAGCTCACGACGCCCAGGGTGGCGATCAGGATGGCGGCGACCGGCACGGAAGCCCACGGCCCGCCGCCCAGCGCCGTCCAGATCACGACGGCGGTGTACATGCCCAGCATGACGAAGTCGCCGTGCGCGAAATTGACGACGTTCATCATGCCCCAGATCAGGGTCAGGCCGGACGAGAAGAGCGCGTAGACCGCGCCCAGCAGCAGTCCACTGACCACGACCTGCAGGAGCGTCATCGACATCGTGCGACGCCGCCTGCGCCGGGCGCGGCTTACCAGCCCTTGTAGGGAAGGATGACCTCGGCCGTCGCGCGGTCCTTCGGCCAGATCGCGAGGTATTGGCCGCCGCGCATCTGGGTGATCAGGCTGGAAGCCAGTGTGTTCTGTCCCTTGTCGTCGAACTTCACGCCGTCGTAGCCCGGCACCATCTGGTCGGCCTTGAGGTCGGTGGCCTTGAGCGCGTCGCGGATCTTGGCCGGATCGGTCGAGCCGGCGCGGTTGATGGCGTCGGCCATCACCAGGAAGCCTTCGAGGCCGCGCGCCGAGACGTCGTCGAGGTCGGCGCCGCCGCTCTTCTTCTTGTAGAGCTCGTTGAAGAGGTAGGGCACGGTGCCCGGCTTGCCGCCGGCGAAGGCCGAGCGATTGACCAGGCCCTCGACCGACGAGGCCATGGTCTTGACGAACGACGGGTCGTTGAAGCCCGCATCGTCGGCGATCATGATGCCGGGCTTCCAGTTCAGCTCCTTCATCGTCTTGGCGTAGAGGATGGCGTCGGAGGTGTAGGAGATGAAGATCAGGGCGTCGGGATTCTTCTCCTTGAGCTGCAGCACCTGCGGCTGCACGTCGGTCGAATTGGCCGAGTAGGAGATGTTCTGGGTGATCGAAAGACCGTCCTTGCCGAACACCTCGGCGATGACGCTGGCGACCGAATTGCCGTACTCGGTGTTCTCGTGCACCAGGGCGACCGAGTCGACCTTGCGGCCGGCGGCTTTCTGCTCCTTCAGGAACGCCGAATAGGCCTTGGCGAAATCGATGGCGACCGGCGTGGTGCGGAAGAACCACTTGAAGCCGCGCTCGGTCAGGTTGGCGGCGACCGACTCGGGCGTCAGGAAGGGAATGCCGTAGCGTTCGGCGATGGCGCTGGCGGTGAGCGTGATGCCCGACTGGTAGGCGCCGATCACGGCGGCGACCTTCTCCTCGGTGATGAGCCGCAGGGTCTGGTTCTGGCCGGCTGCCGGCGTGCCCTGGTTGTCGGCGAAGATGAGCTGGATCTTGGCGCCCTTCAGGCCGGGCAGGCCGCCGCCCTTGGCCAGTGGCATGATCTTGGCCAGCTCGGCGTTGCCGTTGTTGATGACGTCGACGCCGACTTCCATCGCCATTTTGGAATATTCGCCGGCGCTCGCCGAGTTGCCGCTCAACGGGTAGACGGCGCCGATCTTGACGGTCTCCTGGGCCGCCGCGCTGCCTGCCCATCCCACAGCGGCCAGAGCCGCGCCCGCAACGATCGTCCGACGAGAAGTCTTAAGCATCCGTGAATTCCCCTGAATATTGCGTATTTTTTTGCTGCCTCAAAAGAGTGGCATGCCGCGCGCCGGTCAGCAAACCCGATAGCGCTCCACGACCTCCGTATCGAGTTCGATGCCCAATCCCGGGCCGTCCGGCAGCAGCACGTGGCCGGCCTCGAGCCTGAGCGGCGCCTTCAGCAACTGCGTGCGCAGCACATTGTCGCTCATGTCGTACTCGAGCATCAGCGGATAGGGCGGATGGTCGGTGTGCGGCGTGGCCGGCAGCGCGGCGATGAAATGGCAGGCCGTCGCCAGGCCGACGGCGCCGCCCCAGACATGCGGCGCCACCCGCAGATTCTGCGCCTGGGCGAGCGTGGCGATGCGCTTGGCCTCGCTGAGGCCACCGACGGTCGGGATCGAGGGCTGCACGATGTCGACGCAGCGTCCGTCGATCAGGGCGCGGAAGTCGCGCACCGTGTGATGCGCCTCGCCGGCAGCGATCGGGATCGGCGAACGGGCACGCAACTCGGCGTAGCCTCGCAGGTCACCGGGCGGCAGCGGCTCCTCGATCCAGTGGATGCCGAATGGCTCGATCGCCCGGGCGCATTCCAGCGCCACGTCGGCGGTGTAGGCGCCGTTGATATCGACCATCAGCAGCTTGTCCGGCCCCAGCACCTCGCGGGCGCGCCGCACGCGGGCCACGTCGTCCTTGATGCCGCGGCCGATCTTGATCTTGGCGCCGGCATAGGGATGGGCCGCCGCCTCGGCCAGCATGTGATCGAGCTGGCGGCCGGGATCGCTGGAGAAGAAGCCGGTCGAGGCGTAGGCCGGAATCCGCGTCATCGCACAGCCGCCGATCAGGTCGCAGACCCGCACGCCGAAGCCGCGGGCGATGGCGTCGTAGAGGGCGACGTTGATGCCGGCCAGGCAGGCGGTGAGCTGGTTGCCGACGCCCAGGTGATACATCGCATTGCGTATGCGGGCCTCGACATGGTCGAAATCGAACACGCTCTTGCCCACGAACATCGGCTCGATCATGCGGAAATATTCAGCCGTCACCAGCGGATTGCCGAAGGCTTCGCCGATGCCCAGCACGCCGGCGTCGGTTTCGACCTCGACCAGCCCGCCCTGGCGGCGAAAGCCGCCGCCGCGCGACATGCCGTAGGCCTTGTCCGGCGCAAAGGCGTATTCGAGGCCGATAAAAGACAGACGCTTGATGGTCGGCATCGCACGATCATGCCGCACCTGATAGCATCGGGCAAAACGGGGAGCGGGCGGATCCTTCGAGCGACGACAATTTGCTGGCTTGTCTGCCTTGTCGTCCTCGCCGGCTGCAAGGAGGACGCGGCCGAGGTGGCACCGCTCACCCGGGTCAAGGCCGTGACCACGGAAATCGTCGATTTCGCCCCGCCCATCACGCTGACCGGCGTGATCGCCGCCCGCGTCCGCACCGACCTGTCGTTTCGCCTGAGCGGCAAGGTCAGCGAGCGCTTGGTCAATGTCGGCGACCATGTCGTGCTGAACCAGGTGCTGGCCAGGCTCGATCCCGACGAGCAGCAGGCCGAGCTCGTCTCGGCCCAGGCCGGCGTGGTGTCGGCCGAAGCCATGGTGCGGCAGGCGGCGGCCGCCTTCGAACGCCAGAAAGACCTGCTCGGCCGCGGCAACACCACGCGCCGCGACTACGACCAGGCCGAGGCGTCGCTGCGCTCGGCGAAGGCGCAGCTCGACCAGGCGCATTCCGACCTCTCGGTGGCGCAGGACCAGCTCGCCTACACCGAGCTGCGCGCCGATGCCGACGGCATCATCACGGCGCGCATGGCCGAGGCCGGCCAGGTGGTGGCGCAGGCCCAGCCGATCTACAGC
>JABCYT010000254.1 GCA_013290035.1 Alphaproteobacteria bacterium | reverse complement strand
GGAGTCCTACCGCTCGCGACCACGTGCAAAGCCCGCGCCAGCTCTCAGTTTCAAAGAGCAACTAATGCGAGGTAGCGGCACTTTATGAGTGCCGTTCCGCCTTGGCAACGACCGACTGATGATGGTTTTGAGTCTTCGACGAAAGTCGCAGGCGGCGTGCTTGTCAGCGGCCGACGATCTTGTTGGTGGCGTCGATCAGCGACTTCACGGCGGCCACCGACTTGTCGAACATCGCCTTTTCCTCGGCATTGAATTCGACTTCGACGATGCGCTCGACGCCGGCCGCACCGATCACGACCGGCACGCCGATATAGAGGCCCTTGATGCCGTATTCGCCGTTCAGCATGGCGGCGCAGGGGATCATCCGCTTCTTGTCCTTGAGAAAGGACTCGGCCATGGCGATCGCCGATGCGGCCGGCGCATAGAAGGCCGAGCCGGTCTTGAGAAGGCCGACGATCTCGGCGCCACCGTCGCGGGTGCGCTGGACGATCTGCTGGAGCCTCTCCTTGGTGGTCCAACCCATGTCGACCAGGTCGTGCAGGGAGATGCCGCCCACCGTCGAGTAGCGCAGCAGCGGCACCATGGTGTCGCCATGGCCGCCCAGCACGAAGGCCGTGACGTCGTCGACCGAGACATTGAATTCCTCGGCGAGGAACAGGCGGAAGCGCGCGCTGTCCAGAACGCCCGCCATGCCGACGACGCGGGCCGGCGGGAAGCCGGTGACTTCCTGCATCAGCCCGACCATGGCGTCGAGCGGGTTGGTGATGACAATGACAAAGGCATTGGGCGCGTGCTGCTTGATGCCCTTGCCGACCGAGTCGATGACCTTGGCGTTGATGCCCACCAGGTCGTCGCGGCTCATGCCGGGCTTGCGCGGGACGCCCGCCGTGACGATGACGACGTCGGCGCCTTCGATGTCCTTGTAGTCGGACGTGCCGCTGTACTTTGCGTCGAAGCCCTCGACCGGGCTGAGCTGGGCGATGTCGAGCGCCTTGCCCTTGGCGATGCCTTCGGCGGCAGGAATGTCGAACAGGACGATGTCGCCCAGTTCCTTCTGGCCGGCGAGCAGCGCCAGGGTGCCGCCAATCTGTCCGGCGCCGATCAGCGCGATCTTCTTGCGAGCCATGCGAAAAACTCCCGATTCTTAAAGGCGGCGCGTGGTAGCGCGATTCGGCGGGAGCGGCAAGACGGCTGGGATTTTCAGACCGGATGCTTCTTCAGATGGGCCAGCATCAGATCCGTCGCCTTGGCGGGCGCCTGGTCCATCACGAAATGGCCGACGCTCGGCAGCACTTCCATGGCGTAAGCAGCGCTGATGAATTCGCCGGTGCCGTAGGCGGCGTCGGGTCCGACCGTGGCGTCGGCATCGCCCCAGATATAGAGCGTCGGCACCTTGATGGTGCCGATGTCGGCCGCCAGCCCCTTGTTGGAACGATACCAGGCGAGTGCGGCTTCGAGGGCCGCGGGATTGCCGAGCACGGAAAGGTGTTCCTCGAGCGCTGCCGTGGGCACGCCTTGGCCAAACAGGCCGTCGCGCAGGCGGCGCGCATTGTCCGCCAGCAGCATCTTGCCGGTCTCGGGCTCGAGGAAGGCGCGGTGATGCCGTGAGCGGTGCTTCTGATCGCCGTCTTCCTTCAGAAGCGCGCGGCGAAACGAACTGGGATGCGGCCGCGACAGGATGGTGAGCGAGGCGAGCCGCTCCGGATGCTTGCCCGCCACGCCCCACGACACCTGACCGCCCCAATCGTGGCCGACCAGATGGAAGCGCTTGCCGTCGTAGCCCGCGGCCGCGGCAATCTCGAGAACGTCGTCAATCAACCTGTCGAAGGCGTAGTTGGAGAGCTCCGCCGGATCGGGCCGCGCGCCCGGCGAATAGCCACGCTGGTCCGGCGCCACGGCGCGATAGCCCGCCGCGGCGAGCGCCGGCAACGCCGCGCGCCAACTGTGTCTCGATTCGGGAAAGCCGTGCAGCAGCAGCACCAGCGGGCCGCCGGCCGAGCCTGCGACATCCGCGGTGAATGTGAGGCCCGAGCGGGTCTTTATGCCCTTGCTTTCCACGATCGGCCGATCAGCTGACGCCGTTGGCCTTGAACCAGGCGAGCGCCTTCTTCCAGCCGTCCTCCGCCGCTTCCTTGCGGTAGCTCGGGCGGTAGTCGGCGTTGAAGGCATGCGGCGTATCCGGATAGACGTCGATCTGCGACTTCATCGCCGCTTCATTGCCCGAGGCCTTGAGCGCCGCGCGCATCTTCTCGACCGACTCCTGGGAGATGCCGGCGTCGGCGCCGCCGTAAAGGCCCAGCACCGGACCGTGCAGATCCTTCACGAAGTCGATCGGATTCTTGGGCTGCAGCTCCGTGCCGGGCCGCACCAGCGGTCCGTACCAGGCCACGCCCGCCTTCACCGCGGGATTGTGCGCGTCGTACATCCACACGATGCGGCCGCCCCAGCAGAAGCCCGTGATGCCGAGCTTCGCCGCATCGGCCTTGCCCTCGCCCTTGGCGAAAGCGACCGCTGAGTCGAGATCGCCCATGACCTGCTCGTCCGGCACCTTGCTCACGATCTCGCTGATCAGCTTGGGAATATCGGTGTAGGTCTTGGGATCGCCCTGGCGGAAATAGAGTTCCGGGGCAATGGCGTAGTAGCCCACCTTGGCGAAGCGCCGGCACATGTCGGCGATGTGCGCGTGGACGCCGAAGACCTCCTGCACCACCAGGATGGTGCCGAAGCCCTGGCCCGCAGCCGGCATGGCGCGATAGGCATCCATCTCCTTGCCGTCCTTGGTCTTGACCTTCACGGCGCCGGCGGTGAGCCCGTCGGTCGGCGTGACGATCATGGTCTGCGCCTGCACCGGCTGGACGGCCAGCGCGAAGGTACTGCCGATCACCGCGGGCACCGCCAAGGCCGCGCGCCGCGACAGGCCGTTCTCCGCTCCATAAATCACGCGATCGCCATCCATGCTGGTGCTCCCTGTGGTTCACCCCGCGCGGAGCCTAGGCTGGGCCGCCGAGGCGCCACAATCACAATTAGGCGATGTGATCGAGCGCGAGATATTCCGGACTCTGCATCTCCATCAGGCGCGAGACCGTGCGCTGGAACTCGAAGGCGCCGTCGCCTTCGACATAGAGTCCGCTGGGCGCCGTGGCGGCGGAGCAGATGAACTTCACTTTCTTCTCGTAGAATGTGTCGATCATGGTGACGAAGCGGGCCGCCTTGTCCTGGCTGTCCGGCCCCATCCGGGGAATGTCGGCCATGATCACGGTGTGGAAGTGGTCGGCGATGCACAGGAAGTCGGCGGCGCCCATCGGCTTGGCGCACCAGTCGAGATAGTGCGCCATGGCGACGCCGGGCGCGGCGCGCGGGATGTCGACGTCGCGGCCCTGCGTGCGCAGCACACGCGGCTCGCCGTCGGCGCCGTCGCTCAGCGCGCGAAAGGCTTCGTCGAGCTTGGCGTTCGCCCAAGCACCGGAGGGCGTCAGGTAGACGTCGAAGTTGCGCAGCCGATCCAGGCGGTAGTCGTGGTTGCCGCCCAGCTCGAGGATCTCCAGGCGTTGCTTGATCAGGTCGATGAAAGGCAGGAAGCGGTCGCGCTGCAAGCCATCCTTGTAGAGATCGTCGGGCTTGCGGTTGGAGGTGGCGATCACCGTGATGCCCTCGCCGAACAGGGTCTCGAACAGGCGGGCCAGGATCATCGCATCGGCGATGTTGGTCACCTGGAACTCGTCGAAGCAGAGCAGCCGCGTCTCCTCAGCGATCTCGCGCGCGATCGGCACGATGGTATCGGCTTCCGGCGGCGCGCCCTCGGCCGCGAGCTTTTCGCGACGATTGTGCAGCCGCGCCTGGACCTCGAGCATGAACTCGTGGAAGTGCACGCGTCGTTTCTTGGCCACCGGCGCGTCGGCGAAGAACAGGTCCATCAGCATCGACTTGCCGCGCCCGACCGGTCCCCAGATGTAGAGCCCGTGCGGTCCGTCGGGCGGCTTGGGCGCGCGCACCAGGCCGAGGCGCGCCAGCAGGCCACGCCTTGGCGGATGCGGCGCCGCCGCAGCCGCCAACCGGTCGTATATCGCCTGCAGGCGCAGGACGACCCGTTCCTGCACCGGATCGGCATGGACCTCGCCCGCGGCGCGCCGGGCGGCCAGATTGGCGGCGGGTCCCTTGCCGAGAATCGAGGGGCCGGTGGTCGAGGGGGTACTTGCGTCCATTGCCGGCGCATACCTAGCTCACCGGCGCTTGGCTGCCTATAAGGTCCGCGATGAAGCTCGCGTTTCTCGGTACTTCCGAATTTGCCGTGCCGGCGCTCGGCGCGCTGGTCGATGCCGGCCATGACGTGATCGCCGTCTATGCCCGTGCACCCAAGCCGGCCGGCCGCGGCCAGCAGGAACGGCGCACGCCGGTGCACGAATTGGCGCTGCGGCTCGGCCTGCCGGTGCGCACGCCGAAGAGCCTCAGGAACGAAGAGGAAGCGCAGGCCTTCGAGGCGCTCGATCTCGACGCAGCCGTGGTCGTCTCCTACGGCCATATCCTGCCCAAGCGTTTCCTCGATGCGCCCGTCCTGGGTTGCATCAATATCCACGGCTCGCTGCTGCCGCGCTGGCGCGGTGCGGCGCCCATCCATCGCGCGATCCTGGCCGGCGACGCCGAGACCGGCGTCACCACCATGCGCATGGACGAAGGACTCGACACGGGCGCCATGCTGCTGGCCGAGCGCACGCCGATCTCGGCCGCCGACACTGCCGAGACGGTGCATGACCGGCTGGCCGAACTGGGCGCGCGGCTCATCGTGTCGACGCTCGACGGGCTGCTCGCCAAGACCCTCGAAGCGGTGCCGCAGTCCGAGGCGGGCGTCACCTACGCCCACAAGCTTGGCAAGGAGGAAGGCGCACTCGACTGGCGTCGGCCCGCGGCCGAGCTCGAGCGCAAGGTGCGGGCCTTCGATCCCTGGCCCGGCACGTGGTTCGACGTCGCCACGGAAAGCGGCAGCGAGCGCATCAAAGTGCTGGCCGCGGGCCTGGCGCTGGCCGGCGGCATGCCGGGCACGGTGAGCGTGGGGCGCGACGGCTTTCCGGTCGTGGCCTGCGGCATCGGCGGCTTGAAGCTCCTGAGGCTGCAGCGCGCCGGCAAATCGGCGCAGTCGGCCGATGCCTTCCTGCGCGGCTTTGCCTTGGCGGCCGGCACCGTGCTGGCGCCCCCCGCCGTCGTTCCGCTGCCGACCTGAGACCGTGACGCGCTACAAGCTCACGATCGAATATGACGGCGCGCCGTTCGTCGGCTGGCAGCGCCAGGACAACGGCCCCTCGGTCCAGGGCGCCATCGAACAGGCGGTGCTGGCGCTGAGCGGGGAACGCGTGTCGGTGCAGGGCGCGGGCCGCACCGATGCCGGCGTCCATGCGTTGGGCCAGGTCGCCCATTTCGACCTGGCCGGCGAGAAGCCCGCCGAGACCGTGCGGTCGGCGCTCAATTTCCATCTCAAGCCCGATCCGATCGCGGTCGTCGAGGCGGAGATCGTGCCGGCCACTTTCAATGCGCGGTTCTCGGCGACGGGCCGGCGCTATCGCTACCGCATCCTGAACCGCCGCGCGCCGCCCGCCTTTGACCGCGGCCGCGTCTGGCACGTGCCGGTGCCGCTCGATTCCGACGCCATGGCCGATGCCGCGTCGGTGCTGCAGGGCCATCACGACTTCAACAGCTTCCGGTCGACCGCCTGCCAGGCGCCGTCGTCGATCAAGACGCTCGACCTGCTGCAGGTGACGCGCAACGGCGAGGAGATCGACATCGAAGTCGCCAGCCGTTCGTTCCTGCACAACCAGGTGCGCATCCTGGTCGGCACCCTGGCGCTTGTCGGCC
>JABCYT010000253.1 GCA_013290035.1 Alphaproteobacteria bacterium | reverse complement strand
CAGCGAGCTGTTGGAGCCGACGAAAGCCTCCGCCCCTATAACAGTCCGGTGCTTGCCGTAGCCGTCGTAGTTCACCGCGATGGTGCCGGCGCCGATGTTGCTCGCCGCGCCGATGTCGGAGTCGCCGAGATAGGCGAGATGATTGGCCTTGGCGCCACGCGCCATGCGGGTCGCCTTGAGCTCGACGAAATTGCCGATATGGACGTCCTCGGCCACGTCGGAGCCCGGCCGGATGCGGGCGAAGGGTCCGATGCGGGCGCCACGCCCGATACGCACGCCCTCGATATCGCAGAACGCCATGATCTCCACGTTCGAGGCCACCGTGACACCCGGCCCGAAGCGGACATTGGGGCCGATCGAGACGTCGGCGGAAAGCCTGGTGTCGGCCGACAGCCACACCGTGTCGGGGTCGGTCATGCTCACGCCTGCCTCCAACGCCGCCGCGCGCAGGCGTTGCTGCAGCGTCCGCTCGGCCACCGCCAGCTCGGCGCGCGAGTTGATGCCCTGGAATTCCGCTTCCTCGCCTTCGACGGCGATAGCGGTGTGGCCCGCGGCGCGCGCGATGGCGACGGCATCGGTGAGATAGAACTCGCGCTTGATGTTGTCGTTCCTGATCGCCCCCAGCAGGGACGCGATCAGCGCGCCGTCGAGGCACATCACGCCGGAATTGCAGAAATCGACCGCCTTCTCGCTCTCGTCGGCGTCGCGGCTCTCGACGATCTTCTCCAGCGCGCCGCGGTGCATGATCAGCCGGCCGTAGGGCGTGGGATCGCGCGCGACGAAGCCCAGCACGCCGACGGCCGCCTTCGCCTTGTGGCAGGCCGCGACCAGACGCTGCAGGGTGGCCGTCGTCAGCAGCGGCGCGTCGGCATAGACCACCAGCACCGGGCCGCGATGGCCCTTAAGGGCGCCCAGCGCCGTCTTGGCGGCATCGCCGGTGCCCAGCGGCCGGCGCTGGACCGCCGTGGGGTGCGGCGCGAACGCAGCAGCCACGTCCCTGGCACCCGGCGCCACAACGCCGACGACCCGCGCGGGCTTGAGCCGGCCCACGTTTTCCAGCACGTGGCGCAGCATCGGCCAGCCGGCCAGGGGATGCAGGACCTTGGGGATTGCCGATTTCATGCGCGTGCCGGCGCCGGCTGCCAGCACCACCACGGCGATGGGCGGTTTCATGCCCGTCCGATGCCATGCGGCTGGCGGTCCTGCAAGGCGGATATGCTAAGGAGATTGCATGCACCCCAATGCCGACAATCTCATCGCCACCCGCTTCGACACCGTGATCTACGACCTCGACGGCACCCTGATCGACAGCGCCCGCGACATGCGCGAGGCCATAAGCCGCGTCCTGGCCGACCACGGCCTGCCGCCGATCAGCGACGAGGACGCCCGGATCTTCATGGGCGAGGGCAGCAAGATCACCATGCGCCGGGCCTTCGCCAAGAACGGCCGCACCCTCGACGACACCGAGGCGAGCGCCGTCACCCGCGAGTTCGTGAGCTACTACGAGAAGGATCCGGTGCGCTACACGACGGCGTTCGACGGCGTGGCCGAGGTGGTGGCCCGGCTCGATCGGTTGGGCCTGCGCCAGGGCGTCTGCACCAACAAGTTCGAAAAATCCGCCCGCATGATCCTGCAAGGCCTGAAACTCATGCCGCCGATCGCCGACGTGGCCGGTGCCGACACCTTCACGGTGCGCAAGCCCGACCCGCGCCACATCCTGCAGCTGATCGACAAGATCGGCGGCAATCGGGCGCGCGCCGTCATGATCGGCGATTCCATCCACGACGTGGAGGCGGCCCATCGCGGCGGGCTTCCGGCGGTGCTGGTGAGCTGGGGCTATACGGCCAAGCCCGCCAGCGAACTGGGCGCCGAAGCCGTCATCGACCGCTTCGATGCCCTGCCCGCGGCCCTGGGCCGGATTGCCGCCGGTTGACGGGCTCATGTTGACGGGCCTCATGTTGACGGGTGGGCTGGCAGGCCCTATACGCGCCCCTTCCGGGCGCTTAGCTCAGCGGGAGAGCACACCCTTCACACGGGTGGGGTCGTAGGTTCAATCCCTACAGCGCCCACCATTTCCTTGGCCCACGCCGGACTCCGATGACCAACGCGCTCAGCCTTCGTCCCGGTGATCGCGTTCCCGATTTCGCGCTGCCGGGCCTCGACGGCAAGCTGCGCAAGTTCATCTGGTCATTCACCGGCAATCCCGTCGCTTTGCTCGCGGTCGACGACCTCGGCAATCTCGACGCCGGTCAATTCGCCGCCCTGATCGCGGCCTGCGAGACCTCCTCGGTGACGCCCATCGTGGTCGCCGGCAACGACGTCGCCGCCGCAGCGGGGCCGTGGGCCAAGCTGGGCGGGTCGGCCGAAACACCCCTGCTGCTTTGCGATGTCGAGGGGAAGTTCCTGCCCGCCCTGCTCGCGCAGGGCGGCATCGGCTTCGGTCCGGGCGGCTGCCTGCGCATGCGAGTGATCGTGCTCGATCCCAACCAGCGGATCGCCGCGACCTTCGACAGCCGCGCCCTGCCGGCCGCGGCCGAAGCGATGGACGCCACGGCAGCGTCCGTTCGCGCCGACGGCGCCGCCGACCAGGTCGTGCGGACGCCGATGGCCCCCGTCCTGGTGCTGCCGCGCGTGTTCGAACTCGAGTTCTGCACCCAGCTGATTCGTCTGTGGAAAAAGGGCGACCACAAGGACAGCGGTGTCTCGAGCCGCTACGGCAACGTCAACGTCTCGCATCTCAAGCAGACCGAGGACTACACCGTGGTCGAGCCGATGATGCAGAAGGCCATCTCCGACCGGCTGGCCTACCGCATCGGCGCCGAGCTCACCAAGGGGTTCGCTTTCGACCGCGGGTTCACCTTCGACTCCCATGTCGTGTTGTCCTACAGCCTCGAAGGAAAGCATTTCTTCGGCGCCCATCGCGATAACGGCGCGCCCACCACCGCCGATCGCGCCTTCGCCGTCTCATTGAACCTCAACGACGATTTCGAGGGCGGCGAGCTGGTGTTCCCCGAATATGCCGGCCTCAAGGTCAGTCCGCCGACCGGCGCCGCCGCGGTGTTCTCGTGCTCGCTCCTGCACCGCGCCTTGCCGGTGACTCGCGGTCGCCGCTTCGTGCTGACGACGTTCTTCCGCGCCAAGCCGTCATGACCGTGCGGTGCTGCCTGCTGGCGTGTGCTCTTGCGCTGCTGGCGGCGGGCAATGCGGCAGCCCAGCAGGTCAAGGCGCACATGGAGGCCTGCACGGAGTGGGGCCGGGCCGGCGGCGCGTTCGGCACCCGCAATAGCTGCGACCGGCCGATCAGCATCCTGTTCATGGCGTTCGCCGACCAGCACGTCGTCGAGCGCGACGTCCCGCCGGGTGCGTGGTTCGGCCCCGCTGCAGCGAGCGATCTCTCCGACGGCTGGATGTTCACCGCCTGCCCGGCGGGCTACGCGCCGAACATTCGATTCGCGATAGAAAACAAGACCGCCATCCTGGTCAGCTTGTACAACTGCCTGGCCGCGCGCCCCGGCGTGTAGTCCGCGTCGTCGATCCTACCGTTCGGCTTTGCTCTTTCGGTCGGCGTCGTGGGCGCGGGTGAGCTCGATCCTCGCCTGATCCACTGCCGGATCGCGGACATCGATCCGCGCCGCTTCGTTGAGCGCACCGTCGGCCGCAGCGAAGTCGTGGCGCGCGATCGCTTCGCGCATGGTCGTCAGCAGCTCGACGACGCGGCTGTTGCGATGCGTTTCCTTCTGCTGCCCCTCCTGCAAGGCCTGGCGCAGCTGGCCGATCTCGGGCGCCTGAGGGTTGATCTTTTCGGCCTCGGCCAGCGCCTTGTTCGCCGCGGCGGCATCGTTCTGCGCGATCGCCGCGCGGGCGCGGGCGAGTTGCGTCGTCATCTGGCCTTGCGGCGTGCTCAGGGCGGCGATCTCGCGCCGGGCGGCTGCCGTATCGTCGGAACCCGGCATCACCGCGTCGGCCTTGTCGAGAGCCGCCTTGGCTTCGTCGAATTTTCCGTCCGCAGCGAGGCGGCGGGCGTCGCCCAGAAGCCGCGCCACCTGGTCGGTCTGAGCCGCATTCGGCACAGCCGGCTCGTCGGGGTTGGCGGTCGGCGCGGCCGAGGTGGTAGCCGGCTTGGCGGCAACGCGCGGCGTGGCGGCGGCGGGCGGGTTGGCGTCGTCGGCAGTCGTCGCCGGACCTGCAGTCGGGCTGCGATCCAGGAGATAGGCCGCGCTGGCCACCACGACGGCCACCGCGCCCAAAGCGCCGTACCGTACCAATTGCTGGGTAGACAGGTTCACGCGAGGCCTCCGCATAGAAGGAACGCTAGACGCGCCTTGCGGTTCCCGAATAAGGATCGTTGACACCGTCGAGCGGCCAGATCGGCCGGCGCAGCTTGGTGAAGTTCAAGCGGCTGATGTCGGGGGAACAGATGCCGCCCGAATCGACCAGCACGATCTCGCGGGCGATCGGGGCATAGGCGGCGCGGTAGTGCTGCACGCTCTTCACCACCAGCACGCTCTTGGCGGTCGGGTCGATGCCCTGGCTCAGGAAGACCTGCAGGTCGATGGTCTGGATACGGCTGGAGATGGTCACCACGTCGACGCCGCCGATGCGCAGCACCGCGGTCGGTCCCATCGAGGTTTCAACGCCGGCATTCATCGGCCCGTCGTTTCTGAAAGTGCCATCCGACAGCATCTTGACGACGGCTTCCGCCTGCACCGGCGCGCCCATCGAAGGATCGGTGTGGCCGCCCAGGCTGACCTCGATCGTCGCTCCCACGCCCGCCTTGGTCGCCTGCTGCACCGCCGCCGGATCGTAGATCGTGCCGAAGGCCACGTTCTCGATGCCGGCGTCCAGAAGCGCCTGCAGGACGGGCGTCGTGTCGTTGTAGCCGCCGCCGCCCGGATTGTCGGTGCCGTCGGCGATGACCAGCGGTCCCTTCTTGCCGATGCCGGCGCGCGCCGCGGCGATGCCGTCGGCGATCGGCCGGTAGTAGGTCGCCGCTCCTTCGTCGCGCCGCCGCCAGATCTCGTCGATCAGCTCGTGCGCGATCGCCCTGGCCCGCGCTTCGGCGCCAGGCTCATGGCTCACCGCCACCGACGGGCCGGTATAAGGGATGTCGGCCCAGGTGAAGCCGGCCTGGATGCTGACCACGTCGATGCCGGGCTCCTTCTCGAAGGCATCGGCCTTGGCCAACAGGTCGAGCATCAGGCCGGGCTGGGTGGTGCGGCCGTGCTCGGCGCCTTCCAGCATGGCGGGCTGCACCAAGAGGCAGCGCGGCTTCTTCCGGCCTTCCATCGCCTCCTGCACCAAGGCCGCGGCCTGTACGGCGCGCTCGTAGCCGTCGATGTGCGGATAGGTGCGATAGCTCACCAGCGCATTGGCGTTCTTCGCCATGCGCGTGGTGGCGTTGGCGTGCAGGTCGAGCGTCGCCACGATCGGCACGCCCGGTCCGACCACGCGGCGCAGCCGCTCGAGCAACGCACCCTCGGCATCGTCCTCGGTCTCGCTCACCATGGCGCCATGCAGCGACAGGCAGATGCCGTCGAGCTTGCCGGCTTTCATGGTCGCGTTGACGATCATGTCGCGGATCGTCTCCCAGCATTCCCGCGTGAGCTTGCCCGAGGGCGTGGCGTTGGCGGCACCTGCCCACGCCGGTTGCCAGCCGTATTTCTTCACCGAATCGATGTAGCCGCCGATCTCGTTCTTCGTGCCGGTGAAGCGCGGCACCATCGCCTCGCCTTCGATCAGCCAGCGCTTGCGGTAGTCGTCCAGCGTGGTCGGCAGTTTCGAGAAGGTGTTGGTCTCGTGCATGAACTGCGCGATCAGGACGCGGTACGCCATCACCCGACTCCTACAGCCTCGCCGTCTTCAGCCATTCCGC
>JABCYT010000252.1 GCA_013290035.1 Alphaproteobacteria bacterium | reverse complement strand
TGGCCCACGTGCTGCGCGACTACGGCATGGACGCGCGCGCCGAGGCGCCGGCCGATTCACGCCGGAGCAACGGCTAGACTCGCGGCGTAAGAGCGCCGGCTACAGGTGCTGCAGCCGGCGCCGCCGTTCAGGTCTTGGGCGTCGGCGGATTGGCGAGCATCTCGCCGCAGGCCCGCGCGACGTCGGAGTCGGCGTCCTTGCTGCCCGGCATCGTGGCATAGCCGCTCTTGGCGACGACGTTGCCACGGTCCCAGCTGCTGGACTTGGCGAGCTCGGCGATCTTGGTGGCCGAGTCGCTCTGGGCGCGGAAGCGCTCGGCGCAGATCGGCGCCAGCGCCACCACGACGGCATCGTGCGAGGCCGAGGTCTGCGCTGTCCGCGCGGAGCCGCCGGTCACCCAGCCGCCCCAGCTGAAGCCTACGACCATGGCGAGGGCGGCGCCGCCGGCGGCGGACCACAGGATGGTGGAGATATTCTTCGGCATTTCCATGGAAAGTCCTTTCGCGGCCGACAGGCGGCCGTCAGCTCGGCAGGCGCAAGTCTGCGCCGCCGACAATCAACAGGATCAAGAAAATCGGAAACAGGACGGGCGATACGAGCCGGTGATCATTCGCACACCTCGCCAACCCGGGCGGGAGCGCACGTATCTCTCAGCCATCGCAAGCCTACGGCTTCGTGGGCGATGGTGCCTGCATCTGTACGCTCTTCGGGCAGTCCTGTCGAATCGCTGTGCGGCTCGGCGACCGCCTTGCACGCTGCCATTGTCAGGCCACGGGAGGCTGGTTATCTGGGTTTCATGAAACCGATGAGAGACCCTCTCTCCGAATCCCGTCTCGCCGACATCATCGATCAGGCCCGCGGCAAGGGCCCGGCCGACCTGGTCATCAAGTCGGTCGGCATTTTCGACCTTACCTCGGGTGAAATGGCGGTGGGCGACATCGCGATCGCGGGCGATCGCATCGTCGGCACCTACGAGACCTATTCCGGCGCCACCGAGATCGACGGCCGCGGGCTGATCGCCGTGCCGGGCTTCATCGACAGCCACGTCCATTGCGAGTCGACGCTGGTGCCGCCGCTGGAATTCGACCGCTGCGTCGTGCCGCGCGGCACCACGACGGCGATCTGCGACCCGCACGAGATCTGCAACGTGCTGGGCGTCCGCGGGCTGAAATTCTTCCTGAAATGCGCCGAGGTCACCGTCATCGACCTCCGCGTGCAACTCTCCTCCTGCGTGCCGGCGACCCATCTCGAAACCTCGGGCGCGCGGCTGGAAGCGAGGGACCTGCTGCCCTTCAAGACCCATCCCAAGGTGCTGGGGCTGGCCGAGATGATGAACGTGCCGGGTGTGCTCAACAAGGACCCGGGCGTGATGCACAAGCTTGCGGCCTTCTCCGACGTGCAGATCGACGGCCATTCGCCGCTGCTCTCGTCCTACGACCTCAATGCCTACATCGCCGCCGGTATACGCAACTGCCACGAGACGACGTCGGCCGCCGAGGCGCGCGAGAAGCTCGCCAAGGGCATGCAGATCCTGATCCGCGAAGGCACGGTGTCCAAGGACCTCGCCGCCCTGGCCGAGCTGCTGACGACCGAGCGCGCGCCGTTCCTGGCGCTCTGCACCGATGACCGCAATCCGCTCGACATCGCCGAGGAAGGCCATATCGACTACCTGATCCGCGCCGCCATCGGCCGCGGCGTGCGGCCGCTCGACGCCTACCGCGCCGCCACCTGGTCGGCGGCCCGCCATTTCGGCCTGTTCGATCGCGGCCTGGTGGCGCCCGGCCAGCGCGCCGACATCGTGCTGCTCGAGGACCTCTCGACCTGCAAGGTGCATTCCGTGATCTGCCGCGGCGCGCCGGTGACGCCCGACCGCTTCCGGACGCGGGCCGACGTGGCGCTGGTCGGCCTCGATTCGGTGAAGCTCCGGCCGGTGACGGCCGGAACCTTCCACGTGCCGCGCGGCACCGGCGAATCGCCGCCGGTGATCGGCATCCGGCCGGGCAGCATCCTGACCGACCGGCTGGCGATCAACGTGTCCTCGCGCGAAGGCGCGTTCATGGCCGACGTGGCGCTCGATATCCTGAAGGTGGCGGTGCTCGGCCGGCACAGCCGCCACGGCAGTGTCGGGCACGGCTTCGTCCGGGGCTTCGGCCTCCGGCGCGGCGCCATCGCCTCGTCGGTCGGCCACGACAGCCACAATGTCTGCGTCATCGGCTGCACCGATTCGGACATGGCCATGGCGGTGAACCGGTTGATCGAGATCAAGGGCGGCTTCGTGGCGGCGGTGGACGGCAGGGTCACGGCGGAACTGGCGCTGCCCGTCGCCGGCCTGATGAGCGACAAGCCGTTCGAGGAGGTCGAGCAGGGCCTGCGCAAGCTGCGGCAGGCCGTGTCGGCCATGGGCACGACCCTGCACGAGCCCTTCCTGCAGATGGCTTTCCTGGCGCTGCCGGTGATCCCGCATCTGCGCATCACCGACAAGGGGCTGGTCGACGTGGATAAGTTTGAACTCGTGTCATCCTGAGCGTAGCGAAGGATCTCATGCCCGCGGCCCGCGGCGATGAGGTCCTTCGCTGCGCTCAGGACGACAGCGAACTGCGGACCGCCAGCTAACCTCGCCGCACGCTGGCACCACCGTCGACCGGCAGGGTCACGCCGGTGATGAAGTTGGCCTCGTCCGACGCCAGGAACAGCGCGGCGTTGGCGACGTCCCAGCCGGTGCCCATCTTCCTGCGCAGCGGTACCTGGGAATCGCGCTCGGCCTCGACCTGGGCGCGGCTCTTCTTGAACTCGCGCGCGCGCGTGTCGACCGCCATCGGCGTGTTCATCAGGCCGGGCAGGATGACGTTGGCGCGGATGCCGTACTGGGCGTTCTGGTAGGCGAGCTGCTCGGTGAAGGAGACCATCGCCGCCTTGGTCGCCTTGTAGGCGACGTAGGGATAGGTCGTGATCACCGCCATCGACGAGATGTTGACGATGGCGCCGCTCTTCTGCTGGCGCATGATCGGGATGACGTGCTTGCAGGCGAGGATCGTGCTTTTGAGGTTGATCGCCACGCAGCGGTCGAACGCCTCCTCGGTGATGTCCAGAAGCTCGGCGTCGCCGCCCGAGATCGAGACGCCGACATTGTTGTGCAGGATGTCGATCCTGCCCCAGCGGCTGTGGGCATCGGCCACCATCGCCTTGATCTCGGCGTCCCTGGTGACGTCGGCCTTGAAGGCCACCGCCGTACCCTGGCTGGCCTTGATCATGGCGGCCGTCTCCTCGGCGCTGGCGAGGTTGTGGTCGACGCACAGCACCTTGGCGCCTTCGCGGGCGAAGGTGAGGGCCGTGGCGCGGCCGTTGCCCATGCCTTCGCCCGGGCTCTGGCCCGCACCGACGACGATGGCGACGCGATCTTTCAGGCGCATGTCAGCTCACTCCTGGGATCGGGTACTGTTTCAGTACCTCTTTGTAGTAAGGCTCGTTGTCGATCTTCATGGTGGCGAGCACGCGGACCACGGCGCAGTAGTAGGCGATGGTCAGCACCAGGTCGGTCATGTGCTCGTTGCTTAGATCCTTCTTGATCTCGGCGAAGGTGGCTTCGGACATGCCGATATCGCGCACCATCTCGCGCGCGCCCTTGAGGATCGCCTTGGCGAGCGGCTCGTGCTTGCTGGGCTTGCCCTCGGTTTCGGCGAACAGGCCTTGGATATCCTCGTCGGTGACGCCGAACTCCTTGCCGATCTTGACGTGATGGGTGAACTCGTACTCCGAGCGCTCCATCCAGCCGACCTGCAGGATGGCGAGCTCGCGCAGGCGCGGGTCGAGCTTGCTCTTGAAGCGGATGAAGCCACCCACGCCGTTGAAGGCGCGCGCCATGTCGGGCGAATTGACCATCAGCTTGTGCAGGTTGGTGTTGCGCTTCAGCATGTCGCGGTACTCGGGAGCGACCTGGTCGGGCTCGAGATAGGGCAGGCGGGCCATTTCACATCCTCTTTGCTGGGGGCGCGCCACTCCAGTGGCGCGTCTTCTCATGAATCATGATCGCGCCACTGGAGTGGCGCGCCCCCAGCTAATGATCCTGGGAATCGCGCTCTGGTCCCTGCAGCGTCACGCCGCCATCGACCACCAGCACCTGGCCGGTGATGTAGCGGGCGTGCGCGCTCATCAGGAAGCGCACGGCATGGCCGATATCCCAGCCCGTGCCCTCGACCTTCAGCACCGAGGCCCTGGCGCGTGTTGCACGGGCCGCCTCGCTCATGCCGTTGCCGCGGGCATAGACCATGGGCGTGTAGACCGGGCCGGGGCAGATGCAGTTGACCCGGATGTGGTCCTTGCCGTGATCGACCGCCATCGCCTGGGTGAGCCCGATCACGGCGGCCTTGGACGTCGAGTAGGTGGTGAGGCCGCGCGGGCGCAGCGCCGAGATCGACGAGATGTTGACGATCGAGCCGCCCTTGGCCGTCTTGATCATGGCCGGGATGGCGTGCTTGGAGAGCAGGAACATCGTCTCGACATTGACCTGCATGACCCGGCGATATTCCTCGGGCTTCTCGTCGATCACGCTGCCGCGGCTGCCGATGCCGATATTGTTGTCGAGAAAGTCGAGCCGGCCCCAGCGGTCGACCGCGGAATCGACCAGCCGCTTGCACTCGGCCTCCTTGGTCATGTCGCCGGCATGGGCGGCGGCGTGGCCGCCCTCGGCCTTGATCATCTCGGCCGTGCGCTCGGCGAGCTTGATGTCGAGATCGGCCACCAGCACCCGGGTGCCGGCGCGCGCCAGCAGGATCGCCGCGGCGCGGCCGTTGCCGATGCCGTCGCCCGCCGCGCCGCCGCCCGACACGATCGCGACCTTGCCGGTCAAGCCGGCATCATCCTCCGGACCCTTCATCGCATCCCCCTAAAATCCCCGATCCCGATCCTACGGCCCGCTCGTCCCTGGCACATCCCACTCGATCCTGAACGAATCGCCCGCGGCCTTGATGTAACCCGCATTGGCGCCGGGAAAGTGGGCGGGGCAGAGGAGTGCGTTGGTCTCGGCACAATCCTCCAAGAGCTGCCGCCGGCTCCTCGCCGACATCGCCTGGTTCCAGCAGAACTGGCTCGACCAGTCGGGATGATAGACCTGGATCGGATGATGCATGATGTCGCCCGAGAAACAGGCCTGGCGGCCGCCGTCCCTGAGGTTGATGGCGATCGAACCCGGCGTGTGGCCGGGATAGTCCTTGATGGTGAGCAGCGGGTCGGGCTGATGATCGCTCTCGATCATGACGGCCTTGCCGGCCTCGACGACGGGCAGCACCGAATCGTCGAACGAGCCGTCATTGACCTTGCCTTCGCCCTGCCTGCCGCGCTCGCTTTCCCAGTGCGCGTATTCCGTCTTGCCGAACAGGTAGCGCGCGTTGGGGAAGGTCGGCACCCAGCGGCCGTTTTGCAATTTGGTGTTCCACCCCACGTGATCGACATGAAGGTGCGTGCACATCACGAAGTCGACGGCCTCCGGCGGACAACCGCACGCCTTGAGGCGGTTGAGGAACGGCGTGTCGAGGTTGCGCCAACCCGGATTGGTGCGCTGCTTGTGGTTGCCCAGGCAGGTGTCGATCAGGATCGTGTGCCTGGGCGTCTTGACGATCCAGGTATGCACCGAGCCGACGAGGCGGTCGGAGCCCGCCTCGACATGGTCGGGCAGCATCCATCCCTTCTGGGCGTCGAAGGCGTCCTGGTTGAAGTTGGGGAACATGCGCGCCGGCTTGAATCCTGCGCCGCAGATCTCCTCGACCTTCTCGATGGTGGCGCCGCCCAGCTTGCGCACGGTCATGTTGTTTCCTTCCTAGAAGGTGACGACGCTGCGGATCGTTTCGCCCTTGTGCATCAGGTCGAAGGCGTCGTTG
>JABCYT010000251.1 GCA_013290035.1 Alphaproteobacteria bacterium | reverse complement strand
GCCTTCACGCCGACGTCGCCGGCGAAGAACATGCGGCTGGTATCACCGTACCAGCCGTCGAGGATCGTGGTGACGTCGATATTGACGATGTCGCCCGACTGCAGGCGCTTGTCGGACGGGATGCCGTGGCAGACCACGTGGTTGATCGAGGTGCAGATCGACTTCGGGTAGCCGCGATAGCCGAGTGGGGCGGGGATCGCCTTGTGGTCGAGGATGTAGTCGTGACAGAGCTTGTCGAGCTCGCCGGTGCTGATGCCGGGCTGGACGTGGGGCGTGATGAAGTCGAGCGTCTCGGCCGCCAGGCGGCCGGCTAGGCGCATGCCGGCAAAGCCCTCGGGCCCGTGAATCTTGATCGTGCGCTCATCGCGCCGCCAATAGTCGTCGCTGTCGTCGATGAAATCGCGGGGGCTGCTCATGGCCCATATTTGGCATGCGATATCGGCGGTAACAAGACCATGCGGCCGCTTGGCCGGTCGGGGCCCCTCCGCTAGTGTCCTGAAAGACAAGGAAAAAGAGCGCTACATGTCCCAGCCGGCAAAAACTGTGACCGCCTGCATCGTGGTCATCGGCAACGAGATCCTGAGCGGGCGCACGCGCGACTCCAACATCCAGTATCTCGCCACCGAACTCGGCGTGCTGGGCGTGCAGGTGAGGGAATGCCGCATCATCCCCGACGTCGAGGCGACGATCGTGGCCACCATCAACGAGGTGCGAAAGAAATTCGACTACGTCTTCACCACGGGCGGCATCGGGCCGACGCATGACGACATCACCGCCGACTGCATCGCCAAGGCGTTCGGTGTCGGCATCTCCGAGCATCCCGAGGCGGTGGCGCGCATGACCCGGCACTACGGCGACGCGGCCCTGTTCACGCCGGCCCGGCGGCGCATGGCGCGGGTGCCGCATGGCGGCATCCTGGTCGACAACCCGGTGTCGGTGGCGCCCGGCTTCCAGATGGAGAATGTCTTCACCTTCGCCGGCATCCCCAAGGTCGCCGAGGCGATGTTTCAGTCGATGAAGCACCGGCTGGTCGGCGGCGATCCGGTCTTGTCGCGCACCGTCCGCACCAACCTGCCCGAGGGCATCATCGCCGAACCGCTGGGCGCGCTGCAGAAGCGCTACGGGGATCTCGACATCGGCAGCTACCCCGCCTTCCGCAACGGCAAGCCCAGCGTCTCGCTGGTGCTGCGCGGCACGGATGATGCACGGCTGGCGAAAGCCGCGATCGAGCTGATGGACACGATCCGCAAGATGAACGGCGAAGCGGAGGAGTTCGTTCAGTAATCCATGAGCAGGCTGGCGCCAGCGTCACAATGGACGGTACTTATCGTCCTGTCGGTCGGCATCGGCGCCGTTCTGCTGTGGCTGCATGCGCCGGCCGCCCTGATGCTGGGGCCCTTGGTCGCGGGCATCGTCGTCGCCTCCGGCGGCGGCAAGGTTCGCTTCCCCTTGCCCGCTTTCGTCGTGGCGCAGGGCATCATCGGCTGCATGATCGCCCGCATGGTGCCGCTGTCGATCCTGGGCGACATCCTGAGCCATTGGCTGCTCTTCACCGCGGGCATCGTGTCGGTCGTCGTCGCCTGCAGCCTGATCGGCTGGCTGATGACCCGCCTGCACATGCTGCCCGGCACCACCGCGTTGTGGGGAATGAGCCCGGGTGCCGCGTCGGTGATGACCATCATGGCCGAGTCCTATGGCGCCGACATCCGGCTGGTGGCCTTCATGCAGTATCTCCGGGTCGTGGGCGTGGCGGCGGTTGCTTCGCTGGTGGCCAAGATGTTCGGCGTGAGCGCTGCCCACGGGCCTTCAGCCATCGTCTGGTTCCCGCCGGTCGCCTGGCTGCCGTTGATCGAGACGCTCGCGCTCGCAATCCTCGGGCCGCTCATTGCCCGCCTGTTGCGTATTCCTGCCGGCGCCTTCCTGGTGCCGATGGTGGGCGGTGCCGTGCTCACTCATCTCGGCTGGATCAAGATCGAGCTGCCGACCTGGCTTTTGGCGGCGAGCTACGCGTTCGTCGGCTGGAACATCGGTCTGCGGTTCACGCGTCCGCTGCTCCTGCATGCCGCGCGCGCCTTGCCGCTCATCGTCGGCTGCACGCTGGTGCTGATCGCCATGTGCGGCGCCGTCGCTGCCCTGATGGTCGTGACGGCCGGGATCGATCCGCTGACGGCTTATCTCGCGACCAGCCCTGGCGGCTCGGATTCGATCGCCATCATCGCGGCATCGACCAATGTCGATGTGTCCTTCGTGATGGCCATGCAGACGTTCCGCATGATCACCGTCATGTTTCTCGCGCCCGTTCTCACCAGATTCATCGCCAAACGGATCAATGCATCCGACGGCGCCGCGTTGTAGGTTCGCTCAATGACTGCAATTCATGACATGCAGGCCGGCGAACTGCTCACCGCCTACAAGACCAGGAAGCTCTCTCCCGTCGAAGCCGTCGACGCCGTCATCACCCGCATCGAGGCCTGGGAGCCCAGGCTGAAGGCGCTCTATGCGCCGGACTTCGGCGAAGCCCGCAAGCAGGCCGCGGCTGCGGAGAAGCGCTGGCAGCAGGGCAGGCCGCAGGGGGCGCTGGACGGCGTGCCCATCACCATCAAGGAGAACATCGCCACCAAGGGCGTGCCGGTGCCGTTGGGCACGGCGGCGACCCAGCTGGTGCCGGCGGCGGCAGATGCGCCGGCCGCCGCTCGGGTGCGCGAAGCGGGCGCAATCATCCTCGCCAAGACCACCATGCCCGATTACGGCATGCTGTCATCGGGGCGAAGCTCGTTTCATCCGCTGACGCGCAATCCCTGGAACCTCGCCTGGAACCCCGGCGGCTCGAGTGCCGGCGCCGGCGCCGCGGCGGCGGCCGGCTACGGCCCGCTGCATCTCGGCACCGACATCGGCGGCTCGGTGCGCCTGCCGGCGACCTGGAACGGCATCTTCACCCTGAAGCCCAGCCTCGGCCGTGTGCCGGTCGATCCGCCCTATTTCGGCCGGGTGGTCGGCCCGATGACGCGCAGCGTGGCCGATTCGGCCCTCCTGCTGGCCGAGCTCAGCAAGCCCGATGCGCGCGACCATATGAGCCTGCCCGCTTCCGACATCGACTGGAGCGCGGGCCTGCTCGAGCCCAAGGGCCTGAAGATCGGCCTGCATCTCGATGCCGGCTCCGGCCTGCCGGTCGATGCCGAGGTGAAGTCCGCGGTCGAAGCGGTGGCCAGGCTGTTCGAGAAGGCCGGTGCCCACATCGAGCCTGTGGCGCCGTTCCTGTCGCCCGAGATGCTGCATCTGCAGGATCTCTTCTGGCGGGTGCGCAGCTGGGTCGATTTCTCGGCGCTGAGCCACGCCAGGCAGGCGAGCGTGCTGCCCTTCATCGCCGACTGGTGCCGCGGCGGCGCCGATGTCTCGGGCGCCACGGTCATCAAGGCCGTCAACAACTACATGGCGATCCGCGCCGCGGCCGTGAAGGCCACGCACGGCTTCGACTACGTGCTCTCGCCGGTATCGCCGGTGCCGACCTATCGCGCCGAATGGGAGACACCGACCAACGACGTCCGCCGGCCGCTCGAGCACATCTCCTTCACCATGCCCTACAATATGAGCGAGCAGCCCGCGGCCTCGATCAATTGCGGCTACACCCAGGAGGGCAAGCCGGTCGGCGTGCAGATCGCCGGCCGCCGCTTCGACGATCTTGGGGTGATGCGGATCTCGCGCTGGTTCGAAACGGCGCGCGGGCCGCAGAAGAAATGGCCGGAACCGCCCCGGTGACCCGGCGCGGCCTCCCCAGCCAGCCCGGCAAATGGTAGCATCCGACATGTTCCGGCGAACCCTGATCGCTGCCTTGCTGGCAACGAGCCCCGCGCTCGCCCAGCCCGTCTCTGTGCCGGATTGCACGGTCGAGGGCGTGCTGAGCGACGGCGAGGGGCTGAAGCTCGAAGTCACTCAGCACTGCCGGGCGAGCCAGCCGCTCTCCTTCCAACCGACCGAAGACCGCGCCGCGCAATATGTCTCCGACCTCAAGGTCGAGCAGCGGGACGGCGTGGCCGAAGCGCATTATCGCTTCGATCTCTCGGGCTTTGCCGGCGCCGTCGATTCCACATCGGTTGCCGTCCTGCGCGGCAACAGCGTGCTGGCCACGTTGGCTAGCTGGCTGCTCGAGCCGCGCGGCTACGATCGCGTGCCCATCATCGACATCCGCATGACCACCGGCCCCGGCCTGATCTTCGCCACGGGCCTGCCCAAGGTCGGCGACGCCTGGAGATTGAGCGGCACGCCCGTGCGCTTCGCCGGCTACACCGCGCTCGGTCGTCTGGCCTACCGCGAGCTGGTCGTGCCCGCGCCGGGATCGTTGCGTCCCGGCCAGCCCAAGGCCGATGCCGTTCTCCGGGTGGCGATCCTCGACGGCATCAGCGCGGGCGGCCGCGCCGATCTGTTCGACTGGGCGGAGCGCACCGCCGAGGCCGAAGCCAACTACTGGCAGGGCTTCACCGCCAAGCAGGCGCTGCTGGGTATCGTGCGCGTCGCCAACAAGCGCGGCGTGGGCTACGGCCGCACCGTCTCGGGCGGTGGCGTCACGGTGATGATCGAGGTCGGCGTCGATGTCGATCGCCGCCGCCTGTTCAACGACTGGGTGTTGACCCACGAACTGATCCACACCGGCATGCCCTACATCCGCGGCCGCGGCACTTGGCTCATGGAAGGCGCCGCGACCTACGTCGAGCCGATCATCCGCGCTCGCGCCGGCTGGAAGTCCGAAGAGGAAGTATGGCGCGAGTGGATCGACAACATGCCACAAGGCGTCGAAGCCTTCTCGCGGGGCCTGGCCAATGCCTCGGGCCGGCAGAACTACTGGGGCGGCGCCACCTTCATGCTGCTGGCCGACATCGCCATCCGCCGCGCCAGCAACGGGGCGAAGGGCCTCGACGATTGCCTGGGCGGCGTGCTGTGGAGCGGGCTCGACGGCGGCCAGCGCGCCGGCGTCGCCGACTATGCCGCCGCCTGCGACCGCGCCACCGGCACCGCCGCCATGAGCACCCTGGTCGACCGCCATTTCATCAAGGCCGAGCCCATCGATCTCGCCGCCCTGTGGAAGGAACTCGGCGTCTCGGCGGTCGCCGGCCGCATTGTGCTCGACGATTCGGCGCCGGCGGCGCAATGGCGCAAGATGATCGTGCCGGGCAGCCACCCGCCCAAGCGGGTGAAGCTGCCGTGGGAGTCCTAGAACATCCCATTGCTGTTCGCCGTCTTCTCCGGGATCGGCTGCACGACGTCCCAATGCTCGACGATCTTGCCGTTCTCCAGCCGGAAGATGTCGACGATGGCCACGCCGCGCTCGCCGGGTTCGCGCACGCCATGCACGTGCAGGATCACGTAGTCGCCCTCGGCGAAGGCGCGCTTGATCTCGCTCTTGGCGCCCGGGAACTTCTCCTTGCGGAGCGCGATGAAGCCCTTCAAACCGTCGATGCCGTCGGGCGCGCCGGGATTGTGCTGGATGTAGCGCGGTCCGAGATATTTCGACGCCGCGTCGAAATCCTTCTGGTTCAGCGCCTTGTCGTAGAACTCGAGCACGGCCTTTTTGTTGGCTTCCGGATCGGCGTGCGCGGGCAGGGCGCCGACGACCAGCAAGGCGATCACGAGAGCGAGGGCTTTCATCACAGTCTCCTTTGCATCCCCGAGCATGCTAGCCTCTGTGCATGAGCGCGAATACCGGTGTCTGGCTGGAGGATCTCACCTGGCCCGAAGCAATGGCCCGCTTCGAGGCGGGCATGCCGGTCGTGATCCCGATCGGCGCCGCGTCCAAGGCGCACGGCCCGCATCTGCCGCTCAAGACCGATGCGCTCACCGCCCGCGCGCTGGCTCAAAAGCTGATCGAGCGGCTGCCCGTGATCGCAGCGCCCGTCATCGGCTTCGGCTTCTATCCTGCCTTCCCGTC
>JABCYT010000250.1 GCA_013290035.1 Alphaproteobacteria bacterium | reverse complement strand
ACGGCGCGCACGCCCATCGGCGCGTTGGCCGCGATCTTGCCGGCGATCTCGAGCGCACGATCCAGCTCGCGGCCGGGCTCGGTCACTTCCTGCACCAGCGCCATGCGGCGCGCTTCGTCGGCGCTCCATTCGTCGCCGGTCAGCATGTAGCGCATGGCGTTGCCCCAGCCCGCCTCGCGCGCAAAGCGGACCGTGCCGCCGCCGCCGGGATAGACGCCGCGCGCCACCTCAGCCTGGGCGAACCGCGTGTCGCTCGCCGCCACCCGGATGTCGGCGGCGAGGAACAGCTCGTGGCCCAGGAGCTGCGTCTTGCCGTGCACGGCTGCGACCAGCGGCTTCTGGCGGTAGGGTTTGGCGGTGCCGACCGGGTTCACGAACTCGGCAATCGGCCCGGCGAACACCTGCGCGCGCAGGCCGTCGGCCCACGACGCGGGGTCGAGCCCGGGCGAAAAGTCCGGGCCGTGCGCGAACAGCACGGCGACCCGCAGCGCCTCGTCGTGGTCGAGTTGCCAGTAGGCGTGGCCCAGCGCCAGGAACGTCGGCACCTCGATGCGGTTCTGCACTTCCGGCCGGTTGATGCCGATCAGCAGGATGGACTGGCGCCGCTCCAGCGTGACGTAGGCAGGCGCCGGCTGCTCCGCCGTCGCGCCCTGGGCCCGGGCGCCTTGACCGGCGACGATGGTGGCGGCCGCGGCCGCGCCGGAGAGCAGCAGGCGCCGGCCGAGCCCTTGCGAGGTGTCGCCATCGTCGTTCATCCGTGGCCTCCGGTTTGGTACGATCGCGTACCCACTTGCCACAAGGTGGTACGATGGCGTACCAATGTCAACCATGAATCTCGGCCGTCGCAGCTTCCTGGCAGGGCTCGCCCCGATCACGATTGCGGGAGCGGCGGCTCAGGCGAACGAGGCTGCCGGCATGAGGAGGAGCCCATGAAGAGTCTCTGGCTTGCGACCCTGGCGGCCCTCGCCGCCTTCGCCGCCGCCACCGCGTCGGCGCAACAACAGGTCGGCCGCCCGGCGGATCCGCCGTTCACGCTTCCGGCCGACGTCGAGGTGCGCCAGGCCGCGATTCTGAGCGACGGCACGCGGCTCGCGGCCGACCTCTATGTCCGCAAGGGCGCACCGGGAAAGCTGCCCGTCATTGTCCTGGCCTATGGCTGGGGCGGCACCAAGGCCAGCTTCCGCGCCGAGGCCGCGGCCTTCGCCGAGGCCGGCTTCCTGGCCGTCCTGTTCGACTATCGCGGCTGGGGAGAGAGCGATGGCCGCATCGTGCTGGCGGAAGCCATGCCGGGCGAGAAACCCGGCGGCGTCTTCACGGCGAAAGTGCGCGAGCTGCGCGAGGTCATGGACCCGCCGGCCGAGCTCGACGATCTCGTCAACGTCATCCACTGGCTGCAGGCCGAGCCGCAGGCCGATCCGGCTCGTCTCGGGATCTGGGGCACCAGCTTCGGCGGCGGCATGGCGGTCGCGGCCGCGGCCCGCGACCGTCGGGTCAAGGCCGTGCACGCCCAGATGGCGCCGCTCGACCTGCGCGGCCTCGATCGCCTGGGCTGGCATGACGGCACGATGAGGGCGCGCGGCGAACTGGGATGGCCCGACCCAGGTCTGGTCGTGGTGAGCGGGCTCAAGGGCGCGCCGATCGCCGAACATTTCCTCGCCTTTTCGCCGGCCGCCGCCATGAACCTCTATCCCGGCTGCGCCCTGCAGCTGGTGCTGGCGGGCAAGGACGAGCTGTTCGACATCCGTGCCTCGATCGCCGCCTACGAAGCCTTCGAGGGCACCAGGAAGAACCTCGTGGTCCTGCCCGACGCCACGCATTACGACGCCTACACCCGCGCGCGCGCCGAGGTGCTGCAGCTCGCCCTCGCCTGGTTCGAGCGGCAGCTCAGGCCCTAGAGCTCTCCGCGTGGTTGACTAAGATGACCGCGATGAAGCGACGAGCCGCCGATCCGTCCCCGCCAGCGGACGAAGACACCTTGCGACAGCGCGTGCTGGGCGCGGCCTTTTCCACCTTCCTGGAAAAGGGCTACGCGCGCACCAGCATGCTCGACATCGCGAGCCGCGCGAAGATCTCCAAGCGCGACCTCTACGCCATGTGTTCGGGCAAGCCGGCGATGCTGCGCGAAGTGATCTCCGAGCGGGCGCGGCGCATGCGGCTACCGCTCGACATGCCCGCCGTCCGCGATGGCGGCGAGCTGATCGCCACGCTCAATGCGTTCGGCCTGGCGATCCTGCACGGCGTCATCAGCCGGCCGGTGCTGGTTCTTCACCGCATGGCCGTCGCCGTCGCCGAGGAGGCGCCCGACGTGGCCAAGACGCTCGACGAGGCCGGCCGCAAGGTTAACCGCGCGGCGCTGCGCCGGTTTCTCGGCGACGCGCAGGCCGCCAAGTTGCTTGGCCCCGGCGATCCCGCGGTCATGATGGACGATTACTTCGCGCTGCTGTGGGGCGGCTTGCTGATCGAGCTTTTGATGGGCGTTACCCCGCCGCCCTCGCCTGGGTCACTCGCCCGAAGGGCGCAACGGGCGACGACCAAGCTTCTGGAGCTCTATCCCCGACAGCGTGCCCGCCGGTAGAGTGCGACCATCCGTCGGCCTCACCACTTGGCGAAGTACTGGCGGATCGGCTCGGCGCCCGGGTTGCTGAAGCGACGGTCGAGCACGATCGCCCTCGCGGTGGCGCCCGGGCCGTAATAGAGTGCGTTCCAGTCGTTGTCGGCGTCGAGATAGGAGCCTTCGAGCGAAACGCCGGCGAACAGGCCGGCCGAGTTTCCGAAGGCCACGATGTCGGCGCCCATGGCCGAGGTCGAGGCGCCCTCCAGGCCGATGCCGACCGCCACCAGGGTCACGCCGCCCTCGGCGCCGAACTTGAACTTGTGGTTGAGGATGGCGTCCAGGCCCTTGTCGGTGCGGATGATGAACAGCATCTCCGACACCTTGGCGCCGATCTGCAAACCGACGCTGCCCGAGCCCATGCCGTAGAAGGCGGGCGGGCTCCAATCCCGGGAGCCGGTGCGCGCCAGCAGGGTGCCGCGCCCGCCGGCCGCGCCGAAGATGAAGCCGCCCTGCACCAGCTCCGGCACGATCAGCACGCCCTTGGCGTTGGTCATGTTCCTGGCGGCATCGGGGAAGTCCTTGCCATCCAGCACCTTGCGCGCGGATTCCAGGCAGGAATCGACCAGCGACTGGCGGCGGGCATCGGCGCGGGCGGGCAGGGCGGACAAGACGGGCGCGGCGAACGCAGCCGCAGTCCCCGCAAGGACGGTTCGGCGATCGAGCTTCATTTTCTGCTCCTTTGGCTCGTGGCCGACGCCGGGGAAGCGCCTTGGCGGCCACTGCAATGGCGAATCATACCACGTTTCGGGGCAAATTTGGGGCGGGCGGGTCCTTGCCCCCGGAAGGACTCAACGGCTGGGCGGCCGGTCCTTCAGGGTGAGCGGCAGGCCGGCGGCCATCAGGACCACCCGGTCGGCCCGCTCGGCGACCCGCATGTTCAGCCGGCCCTGGGCGTCGCGGAAGGAGCGGCCGAGCGGCGTCTCGGGCACGAGGCCCAGGCCCACCTCGTTGCTCACGAAAACCACTGGCGAGCCGCTGTCGCCGAGTGCCTGCAGCAGCCCGTCGGTGGCCTCGTCGAGATCGGCGCCGACATGCATCAGGTTGGAGAGCCAGAGCGTCAGGCAATCGACCAGCACCGGCTGGCGGTGCGCCTGGGCGCCGTCCAGCGCCTCGGCCAGCTTCATGGGCTCCTCGATGGTGGTCCAGCCGACGCCGCGGCGCGCGCGATGGGCCATGATGCGGGTCGCCATCTCGACGTCGCCCGCCTCGGCGGTGGCGATGTAGACCGCGGGCCGCGGCGAGCCGCCGAACAGCGTGCCGGTGACCAGCTTCTCCGCGTAACTGCTCTTGCCCGACCGCGCGCCGCCCAGGACCAAGGTCACCGGCGGCAGCGGAAAGGCCGCGATGTGCTCCATCAGCCTTTGCCTGCGCTCACCAGCCAGCAGGCGCCCGGCAGCATCACGCCGTCCGATCCCTGGTGCGGCGCCAGCACCTCGGCGATCGCGGCCTTGGCCTTCTCGATCGCCGCCGGTCCGGCGTCGGCGAAGGCCCGCGCCAGGGGGCCGAAGCGGCCGGTGTTCTCGGCCACCTCGGCCGCCGTGCTGCCCATCCAGATCGGCCGGTCGATCGGCTTGATGTCGGGCGTGCCGAAGCCCGCCTCCGTCAGGATGCGTTCGACCCGGGCGCGATCGCCGAAGGAATACTGGCCGGGATCCTCCGGCCCGGGTCGCGGGATCGGCGGCAGGAACGGCGCCGCGGCGCGCAGCGGCACGAGGCCCCAGGGATTCTCCTGCGGCGTGCGCCAGCACAGGAAGACCAGCCGACCCGTGGGCTTGAGCGCGTGCCGGAGATTCTTGAACGCCGCGACCGGGTCGCCGAAGAACATCACGCCGAAGCGCGAGAAGACGAGATCATAGGTCGCCGCCTTGAAGGGATAGGTGACGGCGTCGCCGACGACAAAGGTGGCATTGTCGACCCGGTGCGAGCGTGCCCGCTCGATCAGCGGCTCGGAAATGTCGACGCCCAGCACATGGCCGGTCGGGCCGATGGCGCGCGCCAACTCGGCGGTCGTGCCGCCCATGCCGCAGCCGACATCGATGACGTGCTCGCCCGGCCGGGCGGCGGCGGCGGACAAGACGTCCCGGCCGAGATCGGCGACCGAACGCTCGATGCGCTGATGGTAGGAGGCGAGCCAGCCCTGCCCGCCCGGGCCGTTCCAGAACGCGGCCTGTTCCGCCGCGAGCTCTTCCTTGCTTTTCATGCGAGGGACGCCGCCTTGGCCACGACGAGTTCGCGCGGCATGTAGTTGACGAACCCAACGCGCCAGGCGTGGGCGGGATCGGCCTGCTCGAAATGCTCGATCAGAGTGATGGACACATTGTCGATCTCGAAGCGCACCGCGGCCTCGGGATGGAGGTCGAAGGCGTGGGCGAGCGCGGCGCGGATCGTGCCGCCATGCGCCGTCGCCACGATGTCGCGGCCGCGATGCTCCTCAGTCAGCCGGTCGATGCTCTTGACCGTGCGGTCGCGCAGGTCGACGAAGCTTTCACCGCCGGGCGGCCGCTGCTCCGGCGGCGCCAGCCAGAACAGGTGGTTGTTGCCGTGCTTCTCGGCGATCTCGACGTAGGTCAGCCCCTGCCAGTCGCCGAAATGCTGCTCGGCGAGATCGCCATCGATGTTGAGCCTGTCCATCTCGGCGCCGGCGGCGGCGAGCTGCTCGGCCGTCTTGCGGGCGCGCAGCAGGTTCGAGGCGTACCACACCGCGCCCCGCGGCAGCAGCCTGGCCTGGTGCTCGAACAGCGCCTGGTTGCTGACGTCGCAGTCCTTGTCGCTCTGGCCGTAGCAACGCGCCTCGGGATTGGGCACCGGCGCGTGCCGCACCCACCACCAACGCGTGACCAGTCCCGTGATCTTGGCGCCCGTCGCCATGCGTCAAATTCTCCTTGCTCATGTCATCCTGAGCGAAGCGAAGGATCTCACGCCGGTTGCAAGCGGCGATGAGGTCCTTCGCTTCGCTCAGGACGACGGAAGCTAACGACTGATGAACAGCGCCGCCACCACCAGAAAGGCGATCTCGGCCTTCTGCTGGACGGCGCCCAGGGTGTCGCCGGTGTAGCCGCCGATGCGGTTGGCGATCCAGTGCGAGGCGGCCCAGGCCGCGGCCATGGCGGCGAGCGGCGCCAGGAGGGCGACGAAGAAGCCCTTGCCCAGCAGCAGCAGGAAGGCGAGCGCGGCGCCGAGGCCAATGGTGAGCCAGACGTCGTTGTCGGTCGGCTTGCCGGCTTGCGCGCCCAGGCCATCGGCCTGAACCGGCGAGAAGGCGAGCAGCGGATAGGCGATCACGGCGCGCGACAAAGCGTGGGCCGAGAT
>JABCYT010000249.1 GCA_013290035.1 Alphaproteobacteria bacterium | reverse complement strand
CCTCGGCGGGGTGGCGGCTCCCTACCAACCCGAAGCGATGGACTTCGCCGGCCGGTTCGCGGCGCCCGGCATAAAGCACTGGTTCGGCGCCGACCAGCTCGGCCGCGATGTGCTGAGCCGCCTCCTAATCGGCGCGCGCTCGACCATCCCGCTGGCCGTCGCCGCGACCTTTTCGGGCGCCGCGGTCGGCGCCTGCATCGGCACGCTGTCGGCCTATCTCGGCGGCTGGTGGGACGAGGCCATCACGCGCACGATCGACGCCGTGATGGCGGTGCCGCACCTGCTGCTGGCGCTGATCCTGGTCAGCACGCTCGGCAAGGGCAGCCTGAACGCGGCGTTCGCCATCGCGATTTCCGTCGTGCCCAGCATGGCGCGGGTGACGCGCTCGGTGGCGCTGGCCGTCCGCCAGCAGGAATACGTCAAGGCGGCGATCGCCCGCGGCGAAAGCGGGAGCTGGATCGTGCTGCGCGAGATGCTGCCCAACGTCGCCGCGCCGGTGATCATCGAGGCGACGATCCGCGTCGCCTTCGCCGTCATGCTGTTCGCCACGCTGTCCTTCCTCGGATTGGGCGCCCAGCCGCCGGCGTCGGAGTGGGGACTGATGGTGTCGGAGGCGCGCCGCTTCATGCATCAGGCGCCGTGGGTGATCGTGGCGCCGTCGCTCGCCATCGCCACGACGGCGATCTGCTTCAACCTGTTGGGCGACGGCCTGCGCGATGCGCTGAACCCGCGGGACGAGCGATGAGCCCGGTGCTGGACATCCGCGACTACGCGCTCGACTACGTGACGCGAGGCGGCACGCAGCGCGTGCTGCGGGCCATCGACCTTGCGATCTCGGCCGGCGAGGTGGTGGGCCTGGTAGGCGAATCGGGTTCGGGCAAGACGTCGCTCGCCTGGGCGATCATGCGCGCTCTGCCGGCCAACGCGCGGGAGGCGCCGGTGGGCCGCATCCGCCTCGGTGACACCGACCTGCGCGCGGCCTCGGCGAAGGCGCTGGAGACGATCCGCGGCCGGCGCATGAGCATGGTCTTCCAGGACCCGTCGACAGCGCTCAATCCGACCCTGACGATCGGCCGCCAAGTCACCGAGGTCCTGGTCCGCCATCGCGGACTGTCGGAAAGGGAAGCGTGGCGCGAGGCGATCCAGGCGCTGGAGCATGTCGAGCTCAGGCATCCCGAGGCGCTGATGCGCCGCTATCCGCATCAGGCATCGGGCGGCGAGAAGCAACGCATCGGCATCGCCACAGCCTTCGCCTGCCGGCCGGAGCTCATCATCTTCGACGAGCCCACGACCGCACTCGACGTCATCACCGGCGCGCGCATCCTGGAACTGTTCGGTCGCCTGCGCCGCGAGACCGGCGTGGCCGCGCTCTATATCTCGCACGATCTCGCGCTGGTCTCGCGGGTCGCCGATCGGGTGGCCATCCTGGAGAAGGGCGCGATCGTCGAGGAGGCGCCGGGCGCCACGATCTTCCGCCATCCGATGCACGACTACACGCGCCGGCTCGTCGCCGCCGTGCCGCGGCCGGAGCGGCGGCTGGTCTCCGACCAGCTCGCGGACGAGGCGCTTCTGAGCGCCACCGACATCGCCGTCCGCTATCAGCGCAAGCGCCTGTTCCGGCCGGTCCCCCGGCCTGCGACCGCCGACATCGCCATCGACGTCCGGCGCGGCGAGATCCTGGGCGTCGTGGGCGAATCGGGCTCGGGCAAGTCGTCGATTGCGCGCGCCTTGACCGGCCTGGCCGACTACACCGGCAGCATCGCCCTTGCGGGGCGCCGCATCGGCTCGGCGGGCGGCATGGACCGGGCGTATCGCCGCGCGGTGCAGATCGTGTTCCAGCATCCCGATTCCTCGCTCAATCCGCGCCACACCGTGGCCGACCTGCTGGCGCGTCCGCTGCGGCTCTACGGCGGCGATGTTTCGACCATTCCAGCGCTGCTCGAGGAGGTCCGGCTGCCGGCTGACTACGCCAAGCGCTACCCGCACCAGCTCTCGGGCGGCGAAAAGCAGAGGGTGGCGATTGCCCGGGCCTTCGCGGCCCGGCCCGACCTCATCATCTGCGACGAGATCACGGCGCCGCTCGATGTTTCCGTGCAGGCGTCGGTCGTCGAGCTGCTGCTGCGGCTGCGCGCGGCGAACGGCACCGCCTACCTGTTCATCACCCACGATCTCAACCTCGTGCAGCAGGTCGCCCATCGCATCGCCGTCATGCGCAACGGCGAAATCGTCGATCTGTTGGGCATCGAGGACCTGCGCTCCGGTAAGGTGCATTCCTATACGCGTGAGTTGATCGCAGCTTCGCCGGCGCCCGTCGGCTGATCGGGAGAGAACGAATGCAAACCCAGGATATCCTTGCCCGTGTCGATACCGCCTACTGCCTCGATTTCCTGAGCCGCATGGTGCGGCACAAGAGCTATAGCCAGACCGAGGGCGAGCGCACCCTGGCCGCCTGGATGGCCGAGCAGATGCGCAGCCTCGGCCTCGAGGTCGAGCTCACGCCGGTCGAGGCCGACCGGGTGAACGCGATCGGCCGCCTGCGCGGCAGCGGCGGCGGCAAGAGCCTGATGTTCAACGGGCACATCGACACCAACCCGGTGAGCGAGGGCTGGACGGTCGATCCGTGGGGCGGAAAGGTCGACGACAAGTTCATCTACGGCATCGGCGTCTCCAACATGAAGTCGGGCGATGCGGCCTATTTCTGCGCCGTCAAGACGCTGATCGATGCCGGCGTAAAGCTCAGGGGCGACGTGCTGCTGACCTACGTGGTGGGCGAGCTGCAGGGCGGCGTCGGTACCGTGGCCATGGTGAAGCAGGGTTATCGCGCCGATTATTTCGTCAACAGCGAGCCGACCGACCTGCAGGCCTTGACGATGCATGCGGCGGCCTTCGTCTTCTTCATCGAGCTGGTCGGCGATACGCGGCATCTCTCGAAGCGGGAGGAGGCGGTCGACGCCATCGTTGCCGCCTGTGATCTCGTGCCGCGCCTGAATGCGCTGAAATTTTCCGGCGCCAAGTCGCCCGAGCACGAGAAGATCAACCGCGTCCATGTCGGCGTCATGCACGGCGCGCTGGGCAAGGAGCTGCACGAATGGCGACCGCCCCAGGTGGCGGATTACGTCAAGATCAAGGGCTCCGGACGCTATGCGCCGGGACAGACGGAAGAGGGCGCCCTGGCGGACCTGCGCGCCGAGCTCGACGCCCTGGAGCACCGCCATCCCGGCCTGAAAGCGACGGTGACGATCGAGACGGCCACGGGCCGCGTGACGATGCCGTCGTTCGAAGTGGCGCCTGACAATCCGATCGTCGAGGCGATCAACTCGGCGTACCAGCAGGTGCGCGGCAAGAAACAGCCGACAGGCGCCATCACGCCGCCCGGGTTCTACGGCACCGATGCCGCCCACCTCTATCGGATGGGGGGAATGCCGGGCGTGGTCTGCGGCCCGGGCGGACGCTACAACACCATGCCGGACGAGCGCGTCGACATAGACGACTATCTGGACATGGTCCGCATCTACATCCTGACGATCCTGCGCATCTGCGGCTAGAAAGAGTTCCGTTTCGACAGAAACACCTCACCCTGAGGAGGCCGCGAAGCGGCCGTCTCGAAGGGTGGGATACATCACGACGTTTGCCCATCCTTCGAGACCCACGCCTGCGGCGTGCTCCTCAGGATGAGGTTGTCGCTGTTGCTCCAATTTGAGCGAGGCCCATGTTGTCGCGTTGGGGCGCGCCTCTGTACCGGACGGCAGCGGTCGCCGCAGCCAGGGAAGAGCCGATCAGCCAATCGATGGGCCGGCGTGTCAGCCGGGGTTGGCCAGGTTTTCGCGCAAGGTGCGGCCGGCGTAGTCGCGGCGCAGCAGGCCGCGGCGCTGCAGCTCCGGCGTCACCATGCGGCCGAACTCCTCGTAGGTGCCGGGGAACACGGTGGGCGGCAGGACGAAGCCGTCGCAGGCGCCGTTGGTGAACCAGTCCTCCATCACGTCGGCGATCATGGCGGGTGTTCCGGCCAGCAGGCCGCGCGGCTTGCGCACGGCCGCGGCGAAGCTGATGCCCTGCGCCTTGGCGACCTGGCTCATGCGGTCGCGCGAGCCCGCGATGCCCTGGTTGCCGGCGGCGACCTCGGCCTCCTCGGCGGTCTCGATCCGGCTGAGGTCGACGCCGAGCAAGGTGGAGGACGAGGCCAGCACCAGCTCGGGATCGATCAGGCTGTCGAGGAAGTCGGCCTTCTCGCGGGCGATCGACTCGGTCTCGCCGATGACGACGGACAGGGTCGGCAGGACCGCGACCTCGGTCGGACAACGCCCGGCGGCAGCCAGCCTGCGGTGCATGTCGGCACGGAATTCGATGCCGTCGGCCTTGGTGGCGGTCGTGCAGAAGATCATGTCGGCCCAGCGCGCCGCACAGTCGCGGCCGCGCGGCGAGGAGCCGGCCTGCAGGATGAGCGGGCGGCCTTGCGGGCTGCGCGGGATGGACATCGGGCCGCGGGTGCGCACGAAGGAGCCGACATGGTTGGCGTAGTGGATCTTGCTGGCATCGGCGAACACGCCGCTCGCGCGATCCATCACCAGCGCGTCGGGCTCCCAGCAATCCCACAGGGCGTAGCAGGCCTCCAGCACGTCGTCGGCCCGGTCATAGCGGTCGTCCTTCGGCGGCACGCCGTCCATGCCGCAATTGCGCGCCTCGTAGTCCGTCGCCGAGGTGACGACGTTCCACGCCGCTCGCCCGCGGCTCAGCAGGTCGAGCGAGCCCAGGCTGCGGGCGATCTGGTAGGGCTGGTTGAAGGTCGTGGAGATGGTGTTGCCGAGGCCGAGATGGCGCGTCACGCGCGCCATCAGCGGCAGCACCGTCATCGGGTCGATCAGGCTGAGCTGGCCGCCGCGGCCGACATAGTCGGCGAAGCTGTTCTTGTACAAATCCGGCAGACCGAGCCCGTCGGCAAAGAAGCCGGCGTCGAAGCGCGCATGCTCGAGCAGCCGCGCCAGGTGCTCGTAGCGCTCGGCGTCCCAGATGTCGTGCAGTGGCGCCGACGGATGGCGCCAGGCGCTGGCGTAGCTCGCCGTCGGCCCGGTCTTGAGGTACGCCACCAGGTGCATCTTGCGCATTACGGGCATTCAGGCAGGGCAGCAAAGTTCGTGCCCGACCGCAAGCCTCCCGGGGCCGGGTTACCGGCCCGCAGCCGCTCATATCGTGGTATCGACAGGCAAGGGGCGGGCTCGCTCGGGGCCAGCGATCCGCTGAACGGAGGACACATGACATTCTCGATCGCCGGGCGCTGCCCCAGGACAGGCATGCTGGGCGCCGTCGTCACGACGTCATCGATTTCTGTCGGCAGCCGTTGCGCGTGGGCCGAGGCCAATGTCGGCGCGGTGTTGACGCAGCATCGCACCGACCCGCGTCTCGGGCCCAAGATCCTCGAGCGTCTCAAGCATGGATCATCGCCCGAGGCCATCGTTCATGACCTCGAGAAAACCGATCCGAACCTCAGGTGGCGACAGCTCGCCGTGATGGCCGCCGATGGAAAGGGCGCGGTCTTCAATGGCGCCAAGATCACGTCGATCGTGAATGCAAAGGTCGGCCGCAACTGTGCGGCGGCGGGCAACATTCTGCGCAACACAGCCGTCATCGACGCCATGATCTCGACCTTCGAGGAAAATGAAAGTCAGTCCCTGCCCGAACGGCTCATGCGTGCCATAGAGGCCGGCCAGGCCGCCGGCGGCGAATTGAAGCAATTGAAGTCGGCGGGGCTTCTGGTCGTGCACCGGGAAAGCTTTCCCTTCGTCGACTTGCGCGTGGATCTCCATTCCCAACCTCTCGTCGAGTTGCGCTTCCTGTGGGAACTCTACGAGCCCTCGGCCGACAACTACGTTGTGCGCGCCGTCGAGCCGGACAAGGCGCCTGGAGCGGGATAGATGGCAGCCTAGTCCCGGAATTGATGGAGC
>JABCYT010000248.1 GCA_013290035.1 Alphaproteobacteria bacterium | reverse complement strand
CCCGCCGACGCGAATTGTCCTTTGCATGCCCATCTCCCTGTTTGGAGCCGGCATTCTGCGGACACGCCGGCGAAGGCCCAAGTCACATCCGCGTGGGGATCACGTGCCTAGAGCGTGGCCAGGGCTTGCATCACCTTGGGTTGAGGCCACGTCCAGCCCGCGGCGCTTTCGTAGGCGCGCATGGCCTGGAGCACGAGGTGATCGGCGCGCGCCGGTCCGACGATCTGGATGCCGACCGGCAGGCCCGCCTTGGTGAGGCCCGCCGGCATAGAAGCGGCGGGCTGGCCGGTCAGGTTGAAGGGCAGGGTGTAGGGCGCGCCCTTGGTCCAGCGCGGGAAGGCGTCGGAGTTGTAGAGCGTCTCGACCGGCGGCGCCGCTGTCGGCGTCACCGGCGCCAGCAGCAGGTCATACTGGCGATGCCACAAGGCCATGTCGCGGGCGAGCCTGCTCTTGGCTTCGTAGGCCTTGGTGTAGTCGGCCAGCGTGATGGCGAGGCCTTTCTCGGCAGCGGCGCGGAAACCGGGATCGAGCTTGCCGTGAAGCTGCGTCGGGATCTGGCGGAGGCGGGTGGCGAAGCTGCCGATCCACAGCGGCTCGAACGACTTCTGCAAGGGCTCGATCAGCGGGCCGACCTCTTCGACGGTGGCGCCGAGCTCTTCGAAGCGCAGGGCGGCGGCGGCGACCAGCGCGCGCACCTCGGGGTCGGCCTTGACGTGACCAAGATCCAGGCTGAGGCCGAGCTTCAACCCGCGCACGCCGTCCTCCAGCCCGATCGTGTAGTCGCGCGGATCGGCCGGCAGCGAGCGCCAGTCGCGCGGATCGGGGCCGGCCAGCGCGTTCAAGGCCAGCGCCGTGTCGCGCACGGTGCGCGCCAGCACGCCCTGCGAGACCACGTCGGCGAAGGCTGAATCGGCGGGATACTGCGCAATGCGGCCATAGGACGGCTTCAGCCCGACCAGGCCGGTGTGCGCGGCCGGAATGCGGATCGAGCCGCCGCCGTCGTTGCCGTGATTGAACGGATTGACGCCGGCGGCGGTGAGCGACGAGGCGCCGCCCGAGGAGCCGCCGGGCGAATGCTTCAGGTTCCACGGGTTGCGGGTGGTGCCCTGCAACGGTGAATCGGTCAGCGCCTTCCAGCCGAACTCGGGCGTCGTGGTCTTGCCGAGCAGGACCATGCCCGCCTGCTGCAGCCGGTCGACGGCGGGCGCGTTCTCTGTCGCCACCGTTTCGTCGGTGGCGTGCGAGCCGTAGCGCGTCGGCCAGCCCTTGACCGGCGTGGTGTCCTTGATCGAGGTCGGCACGCCGTCGAGCGGCGAGAGCGGCGCATTCTTCTGCCAGCGCTCCTGCGAGGCCTTCGCCGCGGCGCGCGCGCCGGCTTCGTCGATCAGGACGAAGGCATTGAGGTGCGGCTGCAGCGTCGCGGCACGCGCCAGCATCGCCTCGGCAGCATCGACCGGAGAGAGTTCGCGACGGGCATAGAGCGCCGTGAGTTGCGATGCGGAGAGCCAGGCGAGCGAGCGATCGGACATGCGTGCTTTCGATTCGGTGGTTTCAAGGGCGCCGAAGTAAGCCCCTATTCTTCAATTGATACAACCACGCGGCTGAATGCGGCGGCAAAAGGCGTATCCTTGGCGCGCAGGAACGATCGAGGGTCTTCGTCATGGAAGATACCATCTACTACGCCACGATTGCCGCGGTGATCGCCTTCGGCCTGTATGGCGGCAAGCGTTTGGCCCGATCGATGGGCGAGGCCGTGCTGATCGGCCTGGGCGGGACCACGATCGCCGTCGTGGCGTTCCTGTGCCTGATCGTGGCCTTCTCCATCTTCTCGCCCGATAGCCTCGACTCCCGGGGAATCGGCGTCCGCTTAGGGGCGCTGCAGCTCTTCGGCGGGGCGCTCGGGGTGGTTTCGGCGATCGGCGGCCGGCGACGCGCCGAGAAAGCCGCCGCCCGGCTGTTTTAACGGACGAAACGCCCGCCTTCCCGAGGCCCGCCCGGCGACCTAAGCTCGCCGTCATCGGGAGGAAGACCATGGCCGAAGTGAAGCTGGGCGCTGCCACGGTGCAGCGCATCGAGGAATCCTTCGAGCCCAACTTCGACGCCAAGATGTTCTTTCCCGACTGGAAGCCGGAGGTGGTGCAGCAGCACCGCGACTGGCTGATGCCCAACCACTACGACGAGCCCTCGGGCTCGCTGAAGCTCAGCGTCCACAGCTGGCTGCTGACGGTGGGCGGCAAGCGCATCCTGATCGATACCTGCGTCGGCGACCACAAGCCGCGGCCGCACCGGCCCAAGTGGCATCTGATGGAGACCAAGTATCTCGAGCGGCTGAAGGCGGCCGGTATCGAGCCCGACCAGATCGACATGGTGATGTGCACCCATCTGCATGTCGATCATGTCGGCTGGAACACCAGGCTCGAGAACGGCAAGTGGGTGCCGACCTTCAAGAACGCCAAGTACGTGTTCAGCCGCACCGACTACGACCACTACCTGAAGCTCGACAACGATCCCAAGACCGGGCCGGCCAATGCGGGCTCGTTCCGCGACTCGGTGCTGCCGGTGGTCGAGGCCGGGCTGACCCAGATGGTCGAAGGTGCTGCCCAGCTCGACGAGAACCTCAAGGTCGAACCGGCGCCCGGGCACACGCCCGGCACCATCGCCATCAAGTTCGAATCGAAAGGCGAGAACGGGCTGTTCTGCGGCGACATCCTGCATCACGCGCTGCAGGTCTATCACCCGGAGTGGAATTCCTTCGCCTGCGGCGAGGCGATCGGCGCGCGCAAGAGCCGGCGCGAGGCGCTGGAACATTGCGCCGGCTCGGGCGCGCGGCTGATGCCCTGCCATTTCGGCAAGCCGTTCACCTGCCACATCGACCACAAGGGAAGCGGCTTCGTGCCGCGCTTCGACGCTTAGTATTAATCCGCACCAGAAGGGGACAGAGATGATCTACGAATTGCGAGTCTACAAATGCGTGCCCGGCCGCCTGCCGGCGCTGATCAACCGTTTCGCCACCATCACGCTGAAGCTGTGGGACAAGCACGGCATCAAGCAAGCCGGCTTCTGGACCACCCTGGTGGGCGAGTCCAACATGGAGCTCTATTACCTGCTGGCCTGGGAGTCGCTCGCCGATCGCGAGAAGAAGTGGAACGCCTTCGCCGCCGATCCGGAGTGGCACGCCAAGCGCGCCGAGACCGAGAAGGATGGCGCCATCGTCGCCAACGTCTCCAACCAGTTCCTGATGCCGACGGCGTTCTCGTCGGTGAAGTGACGATGGATCATTCGATCTTGAGGCCCGCTTCCTTGGCGAGGCGGGCCCACTTGGCGTAGTCGTCGGCGACGTAGGCTGCGAACTGGGCGGGCGTGCCGAATTGCGGATCGGCGCCGAGCTCCATGAATTTCTGCGTGATCTCGGGCGAGCGGATCGTCGCGTCGACGGCTGCGTGCAGGCGGTCGACCAGAGGGGGCGCGGCGCCGGCGGGCAGGAAGATACCGTAGGAGATGGCGGCTTCGTAGCCGGGCAGGCCCGACTCGGCGATCGTCGGGATGTCGGGCGCCGCCGCCGAGCGCGTTGCCGACGTCTGGCCGAGGGCACGCATCTTGCCCGCCTTGACGTGCGGCAGGGCGGTCGAAAGACCGCCAAAATAGAGATCGACCAGACCTGCCATGAGATCGGCCATGGCAGGGCCGCCGCCCTTGTAAGGTACATGCACGATGTCGATCTTGCCCATCGACTTGAAGAGTTCGAGTGCCAGATGGGTGGCGCCACCGGCTCCGGCCGACGCCCCGTTCAACTTGTCCGGCATCTCGTGACCCAGTGCCAGGAGCCCGGCCACATTTTTTGCGGGTAGGGCGTTGCGCACAACCAGCAGCATCGGATTGATGCCGACGGGCGCCACCGCGGCAAAGTCGATGCGCACGTCGTAGGACAGATTGGGATTGAGCGCGGGCGCCACCGTGGTCGAGCCGTTCGAGGCCAGCATGAAGACGCTGCCGTCGGGCGGCGCCTTGGCGACCGAGGCCGCAGCGATCTCACCGTTGGCGCCGGCGCGGTTCTCGACCACCACCGAACGCTTCAGCCGCTCGGCGATGCCCGGCGCCACCATGCGGGCCAGCAGGTCGTTGGGTCCACCCGGTGGAAAACCGACCACGAAGCGAAGCGGTCGGTCGGGAAAATCCGCCGTCTGGGCGCGGGCAGATAGGAGGGGCGTACCCGCGAAGGGCAGCGTGGAAAGTCCGGCGAATGCGGAACGGCGGCGAAGCAGGGACATCGGCGCGTATGCTAGGCTTCTCGGCGTCCGGGAGGAAACAAAATGAAACGCGGGATTTTCGTCGGCGCGGGCGCAACCGTGTTCGCGGTTGCCTCGATTTGGGCACAAACCAAAATAGTCGGCGACGTGCGCTTCTACTGCGGCTTGTTCGCCGGCGGGCAACTGAAGACTGCGCCACCGGAGTGGCGCGCTCCCAGCAAAGGGTTACGGCATGCCACTCGCGACAACAAGACACGGGACGCTCCACTACGAAGTCGTCGACCAGGTCGCGCCGTGGCGCGAGCGGCGCGAGGCGATTCTGTTCCATCATGGGATCGGCGCCGGCGCCGGGATCTGGGCGGGCTGGCATCCGGCGCTGGCCAGTGCTTACCGGCTCGTCGCTTTCGACATGCGCGGCTGCGGCCGTTCGCACATTCCGGCGGCCGACTTCGCCTGGTCGCTCGATCTTCTGGTCGAGGATCTGTTTGCGGTGGCCGATGCCGCGGGGTTGAAACGATTTCATCTCGTCGGTGAATCGATCGGCGGCACGATCGCTCTGGCCGCAGCAATTGCACGGCCCGAGCGCGTCGCCACGCTCACCGTCAGCAATGGCGCGCATCTCGGCGCCTCGATCGAGCGGGTCGAGGCGTGGCAGCGCCAGCTCGATAGCGGCGGGGTGAAGGCGTGGTCCGACGCCTTCCTGCCGCAGCGCTTCCACGACGATGCGCTGTCGCCCGAGCAGCTCGCCTGGTTCGCCAAACAGCAGGAAGCGTGGCCGCGCGAATCGATCCTCAGTGCACTGCGCGTGCTGATTGGCACCGATCTGTCGAGCCGGCTGCGGGATATAAGGTGCCCGACGCTGCTGCTGCATCCCGACGCCAGTCCGTTCATCCCGGTGCCGGTCATGGCTGAGTTGCATCGCCTGCTGCCCAACGCCGAACTCAATGTGATCGGCCACGCGCGGCACGGGCTGCCTTATTCCCACGCCGAACAGTGTGCATCGCTGTTGCGAACTTTTCTCGACTCCCGTACGGCGGGCTGATATCCGTTCGCGCCGACGTCCCGGGGAGGACGGCAACAACCCAAGAGGGAACGATGAGACGCGTATTGGCCGGTGTCGCTGCCGTGGCGATTGCCCTAAGTGCGGCCCCTGGCTTCGCCCAGGAAAAGCTCACCGTCTGGTGGGTCAAGGGCTTCTACAAATCCGAGGACGACGCGCTTTACGCGGCGATCAAGAAGTACGAAGCCAAGACCGGCGTGAAGGTCGAGCTTTCGCAGTACGCCGTGCAGGACATGAACGCCAAGTCGGTGGCCGCGCTCGATGCCGGTACGCCGCCCGACATCGCCTATTCCGACACCTACGACGTGCAGACCGCCGGCAAGTGGGCCTTCGACGGCAAGCTCGAGGACATCACCGACGTCATCGAGCCGATGAAGGACCGCTTCGCGCCGGTCACCATCGAGACCGCGTTCCTCTACAACGACAAAACCAAGAAGAAGGCCTATTACGGCTTCGCCCTGAAGCAGCAGACCCTGCACATCCAGTACTGGAAGGACATGCTGGGCCAGGCCGGCTTCAAGGAAAACGACATCCCCGGCACGTGGAAGGAATACTGGTCGTTCTGGTGCGACAAGGTGCAGCCGGCCATCCGCAAGGCGACCGGCCAGCGCATCTACGGCATCGGCAGCCCGATGGGCGTAGAGTCGACGGACTCCTT
>JABCYT010000247.1 GCA_013290035.1 Alphaproteobacteria bacterium | reverse complement strand
ACGAGGGAGGCGTGGACACAACTCAAATTCCTCTCCCCCGTCAGGGGGAGAGGCTAGGTGAGGGGGCAACGACGTGCGTATCCCCCTCACCCGTCCTCTCCCCCTAGCGGGCGAGAGGAGTCTGATTCGACGGCGTATGAAACCATGACCCCCGGTCATGTCTGCCGCGGCAGGAAGAGGCGAATGGCGACGAGGCCGTAGACGAAGCCGCCGATATGGGCGACCCAGGCGACCTGCTCGCCGGCCGCGCCCGGCGTGCCGCCGAAGATGCCGAAGAAGACGTTGAGGGCGATCCAGATGCCGGCGACCGGCAGCAGCGAGGTCAGGCTGCCAACATAGCGCATCAGCATCAGCACGCCGCCGAACACGCCGCTGATGGCGCCGGATGCGCCGATCACCGGATCGGTCGAACCGGGGAAGAACAGGATGTGGACGGCGCCCGCCACGATGCCGGACGAGAGATAGAACAGGATGAAGCGGCGCACGCCCAGCAGGCGTTCGACCGGCGCGCCGAAGGCGGCCAGCGTGATCATGTTGACGCCGAGATGCATCCAGCCGCCATGCAGGAACTGATAGGTGATCGGCGCCAGGACCTGCGACACGAGATCGTGGCCGCCGTCGGTATAGTTGGCCGGTATCAGCCCGAACTGCAGGATGATGGCCGAATCGGCCTCATCGCTCAGCAGGCTGCGCAGCAGATGGACGGCGACATTGATGCCGATCAGCCACAGCACGGCCGGCGGCAGATTGATGGCCCGCTCGCCCGTACCGCGTCCCGGCCCCGGGCGTTGGGCGTTGTCGAAAGGCATCCAGAACTCCGTTAACTGCGCGTTTGACTGGCGCTGTGCTGCCGACTGCTTAGCGCTTTAGGCGGCGCGAGCCCAGCCAAAGGAAGACGCCGCCCAGGATCAGCGTCGGCGAGCCGCAGATGACGGCGAGTTCGCCCTCCTCGCCCCACAAATGGCCTTCAGTCAGGGTGAGCATGCAGGCCAACGTGAGCAGCACGATGACGGCGCCAAACATGGCGAAAAACCAGCCGAGCGCCCGGTTCTTGGGCGGTCCGCCCGGCGGTTGTGGCGGGAAGACCGGCGGCAGGGGCGGTGGAGGCGGCGGCGGTGCACCGGCGGGATCGCTCATCGGCGGGGCCTCTTTGGCGTCTGCTTAGCGCTTCAGGCGGCGCGAGCCCAGCCACAGGAAGACGGCGCCCAGGATCAAGGTCGGCGAGCCGCAGACGAGACCCATGGCGCCGTCCTCGCTGAACGGCTTGCCGTCGGACACCGCCACGATGCAGCCCAGCGTGAGCAGCAGCACGATTGAACCCGACACGACAAAAAACCAGCCGAGCCCCCGGCTTGTCGGCGGCCCGCTCGGCGGCGATGGGGGAACCGCCGGCGGCGGCGGCGGCGCAGCACCGACGGGATCGCTCATCGGCGAGACTCCGCCAGGCGAGCCTCGGCCAAGCGGGCGTTTCCGGCGGCGCCCGGGCGATAGAAGGTGTTGTAGGTGTCGAACGGGATGATGCTGCCCTCGGGCGTCACGAAATGGACACAGGAGCGCTTGACGTTGGCCAGGCAGAAGTTGAAGCGGTCGAGGAACTCCACGATCGTGACGCGAAAGACGTTCTCGTAGCCCGAGCCTTCGGGCATCGGCACGTCGGGCAGGCAGCACAGTAGCGAGCCCAGCCGCTCCGTGGTGTTGGTGTCGGCGGTCGACAGCGACAGAAGATCGACGAAGCGCCGGCGCAGCTCGGGATATTTCTCGAACGAGATGGCATTGGGCATGGCGGGCAAGAGCGCCTCGCGCGGCACCAGCGAGGTGAGCGGGATCACCTGCTCGCCGTTGCGCACGCCGTAGCCGATCGAGATCGACGCCGGATTGCAGGGCAGCGGGATCATGTCGCCGTCGGCGAAGACGCCCGAGTCCTCGACGATGCGCCGGCGGATCTCCGACAGCACGATGCGGTTCAGCTTGGGATCAAAGCCCTCGTTGCGACCGGCATCCTGGACCGGCTGGAAGTTGACGCCGCGCACGCACTTGTAGGTGAGGGCGTGGCGCACGATGGCGCCGATCTCGGAGTCGTTGACGCCGCGCTTGACCGTGCAGACGAGGGTCGTCGAGATGCCGCGCGCCTCGAGATTGGCCAGCGCCTGGCGGCGGATACGCGACAGCGCGGCGCCACGGAGGTTCTTGAGCGCGACGTCGTTCAGGGAATCGAACTGCAGGTAGACCTCGAAGCCCGGCCTGAACTCGGCCAGCGCATCCGCGAAGGCGGGATCCTCGGCGATGCGGATGCCGTTGGTGTTCAGCATCACGTGCTTGATCGGCCGGCGCCGCGCGGCGGCGATGATGTCGAGGATCTCGGGATGGATGGTGGGCTCGCCGCCCGAGATCTGCACCAGGTCGGGCTCGCCTTCGCTTGCCACCAGCGCGTCGAACATGCGCTCGACCTCGGCCAGGCTGCGCTGCGTGTTGCGCTTGGGCGAGGAATCGGCGAAGCACACCGGGCAGGCGAGGTTGCAGGCCTCGTTGATCTCGACGATGGCCAGGCAGGAATGCTGCTCGTGGTCGGGACAGAGCCCGCAATCCCACGGGCAGCCGCGCTCGGTGCGGGTGTGCGGCTGCAGCGGGCGGTCGCCCGGCTTCAGGTATTCCAGCGTGCGCCGCCAGTAGACCGGATCGTCTGACACCAGGGTCTTCATCACGCCGTGCTCAGGACAGCGCTTGGAATAGTAGATGCCGCCCTCCTCCTCGACGATCTTGGCCGGGACCAAGCCGAGGCAGGTCTCGCACAACGAGGTGGTCTGGCCGAGGAAGAGATAGGGCGCGGACTTACGCGCTATGCCATCGTACATCGCGGCCCCCGCTGCGGATCATGGCGGCAGCGTACAGGACCAGGCCCAGGCAAACCACATGGAAGAGATTGAACGGGCCGATCACGGTTGCATAAGGTTTTAGGAATTCCCACACGAAGCGCTGCAGCGCGTACCACCCGACGGTGAGGTAAAAGCCGTTGCGGAGCCAGAAGGGATCGCGCGCCCTGAACCGCAGGATCAGGACGACGAACATCGCGGCCATGGCGAAGGATTCGTAGAGCTGCACCGGATGGCGGGCGATGCCGTCGCCGAAATCGACGCCCCAAGGCAGGGTCGTGGGCGTGCCGTAGGTGAAGTCGGCGAGGCCCGAGAAGAAGCAGCCCCAGCGGCCGACCGCCACGGTGGCGGCGAAGGGCGCGGCGAAGACGATGCCGGTCGAGCCCGCGACGCCGGTGAAGCGCTTGAAGGCTTCGACGGCGGCGATGGCGCCGGCGATGCCGCCCACCATGGAGAAGCCCAGCGCATGCACGCCGGACAACAGCGCGTTGGCCGTGCCGAAGAACATGGCGCCGCACAGCGCGCCCATCCCCGCCGTGATGGCATAGGCGCCGGGATAGGGCACGCGGTTGGCCGGCAGCGCCTCGGCCGGCAGGAGATGGCGCGTCACCAGCCAGAACACCGTCATCGAGGCGAGCCACGCCGCGACGTCGAACACGGCGTGGATGTAGGGCAGGCCGAAGTAGGTCATCCGGACCGCGGGCGTCCCGCCCGCTCATGCCGGCGCATTCACATGCGCCTTTTCTTGAGCGGGCGGGACGCCCGCGGTCCGGAAGAACATCGCTCCTACTTCTTCGGGCCGCCCTGGCCCAGGCCGCGCAGGCGCAGCCTGAGCGCGTTCAGCTTGATGAAGCCCTCGGCGTCGCGCTGATTGTAGGCGCCGGCATCCTCCTCGAAGGTGACGTGCTGCATGGAGTAGAGCGACTTGGGCGACTTGCGGCCGACCACCGTGGTGTTGCCCTTGTAGAGCTTGAGCCGCACCGTGCCGCTGACGTTCTCCTGGCTTTTGTCGATCAGCGCCTGCAGCATCTCGCGCTCGGGCGAATACCAGAAGCCGAAATAGATCAGCTCGGCATATTTCGGCATCAGCTCGTCCTTGAGATGGCCGGCGCCGCGGTCGAGGGTGATCTGCTCGATGCCGCGATGGGCGGCGTGCAGGATGGTGCCACCCGGAGTCTCGTAGATGCCGCGGCTCTTCATGCCGACGAAGCGGTTCTCGACCAGGTCGAGACGGCCGATGCCGTTGACCTTGCCGAGCTCGTTCAGCTTGGTGAGCAGGGTCGCCGGCGACATTTTCTGGCCGTCGACGGCGACGGCGTCGCCCCGCTCGAAGTCGACGGTGATGTAGGTCGCCTTGTCAGGCGCGGCCTCGGGCGAGATGGTGCGCTGATAGACGCTCTCGTCGGCCTCCTTCCAGGGATCCTCCAGGATCTTGCCCTCGCTCGAGGAGTGCAGGAGGTTGGCGTCGACCGAGAACGGCGCCTCGCCGCGCTTGTCCTTGGCGATCGGGATCTGGTGCTTCTCGGCGAACTCCAGGAGCTTGGTGCGGGAAGAGAGATCCCATTCGCGCCACGGCGCGATCACCTTGATGTCGGGCTTCAGCGCGTAGTAGCTGAGCTCAAAGCGGACCTGGTCGTTGCCCTTGCCCGTCGCGCCGTGACACACGGCGTCGGCGCCGACCTCGCGGGCGATCTCGATCTGGCGCTTGGCGATCAGCGGCCGCGCGATCGAGGTGCCCAGCAGGTACTCGCCCTCGTAGAGCGCGTTGGCGCGGAACATCGGAAAAACGAAGTCCTTCACGAACTCCTCGCGCACGTCGTCGATATGGATGTTCGCGGGCTTGATGCCCAACATCTCGGCCTTCTGGCGCGCCGGACCGAGCTCTTCGCCCTGGCCGAGATCGGCGGTGAAGGTCACGACCTCGCAGCCATAGGCCGTCTGCAGCCACTTCAGGATGACGGAAGTGTCGAGCCCGCCGGAATAGGCCAGGACGACCTTCTTGATGTCGCCCTTCTTGTAGGGCCCGGTATAAGTAACGCTCATGGCTGGCGGCTTTCGTGACGGTTCGGAAAAGGCGCGCGAATATAGCGGCCGACCCCGGCCGGGCAAGCTGCCGCAAAGCTGCTATAATGAATTCTCAAGTACGTAAGACATGGTTTCTACCCTAGATCGTCTCACCTATGCCGCGCGCCAGACCGCGCGGGTCGCCTGGTATGCCGGCCACTACGCGGCGGGCCGGCGTCTGCTCAAGCCCATGCCCAAGCCCGATTTCCCGATCGGGCCGACGCCATCCCGCGCCGAGATGACCGCCGACATGCGCGCGCTGTTCGAGCGCGAATGGCAGGACATCGCGGCCGGCCTGTTTCCCGCACCCCGCGCGCGCGGACCGGAGCCGGCCGAGTTCCTGCGCCGCAGCCTGCTCTATTTCCGCGACCTGCCGCAGGTCGATGCCCGACGCCACGGCACGCTCAACGGCGAGCTGCCGCCCGGCCAGCAGGGCGACGGCCTGCCCGCCTACTACCGGCAGAACTTCCACTTCCAGAGCGACGGCTGGCTCAGCGACCACTCCGCCGCGATCTACGACACCCAGGTCGAGGTGCTGTTCACCGGCGCCGCCGACGTCATGCGCCGGCGCTCCTTCAAGCCGATCGCCCAATGGATGGCCGGGCGCAACCAGCGCGACCTGCGCGGCCTCGATGTCGGCTGCGGCACCGGCCGCCTGCTCGCCTTCCTGCACGACGCCTGGCCCGGCCTGCGCCTCAGCGGCCTAGATCTCAGCGCACCCTATCTGACGGAAGCGCGTCGCCTGATCGGCCGCACGGCACGGGTCAAGCTGATCGAAGGCGCGGCGGAGAAGCTGCCGTTCGAAGACGCGAGCCTCGACTTCATCGTCTCGTCGTTCCTGATGCACGAGCTGCCGCAAGCGGCGCGCACCGAGGTCCTGGCCGAAATGGCCCGCGTCGTGAAGCCCGGCGGCCTGGTGGTGATCGTCGATTCGATCCAGAAGGGCGACCAGCCTCAGTGGGACGGCCTGATCGATCTCTTTCCGCACTACTTCCACGAGCCCTACTACGCGCAATACGCCAATGGCAGCCTCGAAGCCTGG
>JABCYT010000246.1 GCA_013290035.1 Alphaproteobacteria bacterium | reverse complement strand
TGGGCGTAATCGAGGAGATCGCCGATCGGCTAAAGCAGCTCTCGCGCGAGATGGCGGTGATCCTGGTCGAGCAGCATATAGAGCTGGCGCTCGAAGTCGCCCAGCACGCTTATGTGATGGACCGCGGCCACATCGCCCTCGAAGGGCCTGCCGCATCGGTCAGGAGCGATCCGCGGCTCATGCATCATCTGGCGCCGTAAGGCGGCGATTGAAAACAAGAGGAGGAGATAATGGCCGTACAAGTTCCAACCGAAGAGCAACTGCGCCAGGTGGCGGCCGATGTCGGCCTGGCGCTGACGGACGCCGACGTAAAATCGTTCATCGACCTCATGCGGCCCTCCGTGGCCGCCTACAACGTGGTCGATGCCATGCCCGACAACCTGCCGCGGGTGAAATATCCGCGCACGCCGGGCTATCGGCCGACGGGCGAGGAGAACAAGCACAATGCCTGGTACGTGAAGACCAAGGTCGAAGGCGCCAGCCGCGGCAAGCTCAAGGGCAAGACGGTGGTGCTGAAGGACAACATCATGCTGGCTGGCGTGCCGATGATGAACGGTGCGGCGACTCTCGAGGGCTACGTGCCCGACATCGATGCCACGGTCGTGCAGCGCATCCTCGATGCCGGCGGCACGATCGTCGGCAAGGCGCATTGCGAGAACTTCTGTCTCTCCGGCGGCAGCCACACCAACGCGACCGGGCCGGTGCACAACCCTTACAAGATGGGCTACTCGGCCGGCGGTTCCTCGTCAGGCAGCGCCGTGCTGGTGGCGCTGGGCGAGGTCGACATGGCGCTGGGCGGCGACCAGGGCGGATCGATCCGCATGCCGGCGTCGTTCAGCGGCATCTGTGGCATGAAGCCGACGCACGGGCTGGTTCCCTATACCGGCATCATGCCGATCGAAATCTATGTCGATCACACCGGTCCGATGACCGCCAATGTCGCCGATAATGCGCTGCTTCTGGAGGTGCTGGCCGGTCCCGACGGTTACGATTCGCGTCAGATCAACGTCAAGACGCACCCCTATACCAAGGCGCTGCAGGGCGACATCAAGGGCATGAAGATCGGCCTGCTGCGCGAAGGCTTCGCCCAGCCCAATGCCGAGGCCGACGTCAACGCCAAGGTCAGGGCGGCGGCCAAGAAGTTCGAGGCGCTGGGCGCCACGGTAGGCGAGGTCTCGATCCCCCTGCACCTCGCCGCCGGCGCGCTGTGGATGCCGATCGGCACGGAGGGCCTCACCCAGACCATGATGTGGGGCGACGGCTACGGCGTCAGCCGCCCCGACCTCTATGTCACCAGCCTGATGGACTTCCATCGCAACTGGCGCAACCGCGCCAACGAGATGTCGGAGACCACCAAGCTCTTCACCATGCTGGGGACATACATCCGGCGCTACTACGGCAGCCGTTACTACGGCAAGGCGATGAACCAGACGCGTCTTCTGACGGCCGCCTATGACGAGGCGCTGGGCGAGTACGACCTGCTGATGATGCCGACCACAGCGATCAAGGCGACGGAGCTGCCGCCGCCCGATGCGTCGCGCGAGCTTTATGTCGAGCGGGCGCTGAACATGATCGCCAACACCGCTCCGTTTGACATCAGCCATCACCCGGCCATGGCCGTGCCCTGCGGAATGTCGGACGGCCTGCCGGTGTCGCTGATGCTGGTCGGCAAGCACTTCGACGAGCCGACAATTTACAAGGCGGCCTTCGCGTTCGAGCAGGCAGGTGACTGGAAGAAGATGTAAGGGCCGGCCGATGATTAATCCAATATCTTAGGATTGTCCAGTAAGATATTGAATGAAAAGGAAACGGCGGACCTAAGTCCGCCGTTCCTCTCAACCCCGAAACTCGTCTCTGGGCGGCTTGCGCCGCTCTCCTCCCTAAACTCGGGCCTGCGCCCAAGGCGTAGGCTGTTTAGCGGGAAGCCTGCGCCTTGCCAAGACCTTTTCTTTCGATCACCGGGACCCTACAGAACAATTGTTAGGGTGCGGGGTCGTTCGACTACAGACAAATGTCCGCGCTCGATTTGTGATCATTGAATGTACACGTACTTGATTACGAACAGCACAGCGAGAATTCCGACAGCCGGATGAATTTCGCGATAGCGGCCTGTCACCAACTTGATCGCGGCATACGAAATAAATCCGAAGGCAATTCCCTCGGCGATCGAGAAGGTGAACGGCATGGTGAGCGCGGTGACGACGGCCGGCGCCGCTTCGGTGAGATCGTCCCACGCCACTTCGGTGAGGCTGCGCGTCATCAGGCAAGCGACATAGAGGAGCGCCGGCGCCGTGGCGTAGGCGGGGATCGAGCCCGCCAGCGGCGCCACGAAGAGCGCGAGGAGGAAGAGCAGGCCCACGGTCGCTGCCGTGAGGCCGGTGCGGCCGCCGGAGTTGATGCCCGACGCACTCTCGATGTAGCTGGTCGTGGTCGAGGTGCCGACCGCCGCGCCGATCATGGCGGCGGCGCTGTCCGAAATCAGCGCCCGGTTCAGGCGGGGAACCGTGCCGTCGGGCCGCATGAAGCCGCCGCGATGGGCGAGGGCGATCAACGTGCCGGTATTGTCGAACAGATCGACGAACAGGAAGGCGAACACCACGGTCGCCAGCCCGACCTTGAACGCGCCGGCGAGGTCCATCTGCAGGAATACCGGAGCGATCGACGGCGGCACGTCGAAGACGCCGCCGAACTTCTGCTGGCCGGCCGCGATGGCGACCACCGTCACGGCGAGGATGCCGATGATGACTCCGCCCAGGACGCGGCGATATTCGAGGGCGACGATCAGGACAAACCCCAGCGTCGCCATCACGACCGGGAAGCTCGTGAGCTTGCCGTGCGTCACCAGGGTCGCCTCGTTGCCGACGACGATGCCGGCATTCTTGAGCGCGATCAGGGCGAGGAACAGGCCGATGCCGGCGGCGATCGCCATCTTGAGTGACTTGGGGATCGCGTTGACGATCCATTCGCGGATCGGCAGCACGCTGATGATGAAGAAGAGGACGCCCGAGATGAACACGCAGCCCAGCGCCACCTGCCAGCTGTAGCCCATCTTTCCCACCACCGTGTAGGCGAAATAGGCGTTCAGCCCCATGCCCGGCGCCAGGGCGATCGGGTAGTTGGCGAGGAAGGCCATCAGGAAGCAGCCGATGGCGGCGGCCACGCAGGTCGCCACGAACACCGCGCCGAACGGCATCTTGGCGTCACCCAGGATCGCCGGGTTGACGAAGATGATGTAGGCCATGGTCAGGAAGGTTGTGATCCCGGCCACGGTCTCGGTCCTGACGCTGGTCTTGTTTTCGCTGAGCTTGAAGGTCCGCTCGAGCATTTGCTTTCTCCCCCGATTGTCGCGTCGAGTGTGCGGGCATTGCCCTGTGCAAAACCAGCCGGCGCGAGCTCTGTTTGCCTTTGCAGGCCGCGTTTCATACAGTCCGCGGCCACCCCGGACGCCCCGAGCAAGGATCCAGCCAGAATGCGGATGAGCCAGTACTTTCTGCCCACCCTGAAGGAGAATCCGGCAGAGGCGCAGATCGTATCGCACCGGCTGATGCTGCGCGCCGGCCTCGTCCGCCAGACCAGCGCCGGCATCTATGCCTGGCTGCCGCTGGGCTTTCGCGTGCTGAAGAACATCGAGCGCATCGTACGCGAGGAGCAGGACGCCACCGGCGCCCAGGAAGTGCTGATGCCGACCATCCAATCGGCCGAGCTGTGGCGCGAGAGCGGCCGCTACGACGCCTACGGTCCGGAAATGCTGCGCATCAAGGATCGTCACGACCGCGAGATGCTCTTCGGGCCGACCAACGAGGAAATGATCACCGTGCTCTTCCGCGAAGGCGCGAAGAGCTATCGCGACCTGCCCAAGAACCTCTACCACATCCAGTGGAAGTTCCGCGACGAGGTGCGGCCGCGCTTCGGCGTCATGCGCGGGCGCGAGTTCCTGATGAAGGACAACTACTCCTTCGACGTCGACAAGAAGGGCGCCACGCATTCCTACAACAAGATGTTCGTGGCCTACCTGCGCACCTTTGCCCGCATGGGGCTGAAGGCGATCCCGATGCGCGCCGACACCGGCCCGATCGGCGGCGACCTGAGCCACGAGTTCATCGTCCTCGCCGACACCGGCGAGAGCGCCGTGTTCTGCCACAAGGGCCTGGTCGACAAGGACATCCTCAGCCGCAAGATCGACTACGACTCCGACCTGCAGCCGATCGTGAACGAATGGACGTCGCTCTATGCCGCGACCGACGAGATGCACGACAAGGCGGCCTTCGAGAAGATCCCCGAAGGCGAGCGGCTGGCCGCCCGCGGCATCGAGGTCGGCCATATCTTCTACTTCGGCACCAAGTATTCCGAACCGATGAAAGCCGTCGTGGCCGGACCCGGCGGCGAGCAGATCACGGTCGAGATGGGCTCCTACGGCATCGGCGTGTCGCGCCTGGTCGGCGGCATCATCGAGGCGAGCCATGACGAGTCCGGCATCGTCTGGCCGGAGTCGGTGGCGCCGTTCAGGGTGGCCATCGTCAACCTGAAGCCGGACGACGGCGTCGTGTCCGGGACCTGCCAGAAGCTCTATGACGGCCTCGCCGCCCAGGGCATCGAGGCGCTGCACGACGACCGCGACCTCAGGCCCGGCGCCAAGTTCGCCGACATGGACCTGATCGGCACGCCCTGGCAGGTGATCGTCGGACCGAAGGGCGTGGCGGCGGGCAAGGCCGAGCTCAAGAATCGCAAGACCGGCAAGCGCGAGGAAGTGCCGTTCGATCGGGTCGCTGCGCGGTTCGGCTGAGGCGGGACACGGGCTCATTCATGGCTTTCGCCGCGGTCGAGCGCCTCATCGCCTTTCGCTACCTGCGCGCCCGCCGCGAGGAGGGCTTCATCTCGGTGATCGCCGGCTTCTCGCTGGTCGGCATTACCCTGGGTGTCGGCACGCTGATCGTGGTGATGTCCGTGATGAACGGCTTTCGCGTCGAGATGCTGCGCCAGATGTCGAGCATCAGCGGCCAGTTCGGCATCCAGGGCAGCCAGAACGGCCTCGACGCAACGGCGGACCTGCTGGCGCGCGTGCGGGCCGTGCCCGGCGTCACGACCGCGACGCCCGCGGTCGAGGGCCAGGTCATGGCCGTGGCCGGCGATCGCGTCCGCGGCGTGGTCTTGCGCGGCATGCAGCCCGACGACTTCCGGGCGCGCACGCCGCTCGCCGCCTCGATCGAGGGGCCGCCGGGGGTGCGCGAGCGCTATCGGGCCTTGTGTCGCGGCGACGACGAGAAGCCCATCGACTGGGGCAGCCTCAAAGGCTTCGGCAACGATTTCTCCGTCGTGATCGGCCGGCGGCTGGCCGATCTGCTGGGCGTGAAGGTGGGCGACCGTCTGCAGCTCGTCTCGCCGGTCTCCATCGCCACGCCGCTCGGCATCATGCCACGCTCCGCGGCGGCGCGGGTGGCGGCGATCTTCTGCGCCGGCATGTACGATTACGACGCCAACTTCGTCTATGCGCCGCTGGTCGACGCGCAGCGCCTGCTCGATCTCGGCGGCAGGGTGACGGGCATCGAGGTCTTCGTGGGCGACGACGCATCGCTTGGCGCCACGCGCCGGCGGCTCTCCCAGGTCGTCGGCTCGCAGGGATGGGTGTTCGATTGGCAGCAGGCCAATGTTGGCTTCTTCTCCGCCATCCAGGCCCAGACCAACGTGATGTTCCTGGTGCTGACCATGATCGTGCTGGTGGCGGCCTTCAATATCGTCTCCAGCCTCGTCATGCTGGTTCGCACCAAGACCGCCGACATCGCCATCCTTCGCACCATGGGCGCAAGCCGTGGCGCCGTCCTGCGGGTGTTCCTGCTCGACGGGCTGGCGATCGGCGGGGCGGGGACGATCCTGGGGGTCGTGCTGGGGCTGGCCTTCGCGCGCAACATCGAGTCGATCCGCCAGTGGCTGCAGAGCACCTTCGATATCGTCCTGTTCGACGAGACGCTCTATCTGTTGGCC
>JABCYT010000245.1 GCA_013290035.1 Alphaproteobacteria bacterium | reverse complement strand
TGCTGCCGCGCCGGCCGATCTTCATCATGTCGCCGAAGCGCCTGGAGCTGGTCGGCTCGCCGACCACGCAGGCGTCGATCGTCTCGCCGCGCTCGGCCAGGCGCTGCAGCATCTTGACCGTGCCGTTGACGGCGGGCCCCTCCTCGTCGCCGGTGATCAGCAGGCTGATCGAGCCGCCGAAGTCGCGGCCACGCTTGCCGAGGAAGCGGGTTGCAGCGTCGGTGAAAGCCGCGATCGCGCCCTTCATGTCGGCGGCGCCGCGGCCGAACAGGTAGCCGTCGGCGAGCTCGGCCGAGAACGGGCCGATGGTCCACGACGAGAGATCGCCCACCGGCACGACATCGGAATGGCCGGCGAAGCAGAAATGCCGGCCGGAGGTGCCGATGCGGGCATAGAGGTTGGCGACGTCGTCGGTGCCGGCCTGGCTGAAATCCATGCGCTCGCAGCGAAAACCGAGCGACGCCAGGGTCTGCTCGAGGTGCTGCAGGGCGCCGGCTTCGCGCGGCGTCACGCTTTCGCAGCGCACCAGCGCGCGCGTCAGTTCAACCACATCCGTGACGTTGGGAGCCAGGGTATCGGGCATGACGCGACACTACATCCCCGTCCGCGCAAAGAGAAGGGCGCCGGTCAGGCCGGACCGGCGCCCCAGTTTATGTGAGAGGAAGATAGTCTTGTTGCTTGTTCGAGACTCTTGCCTAGGCCACCAACCGGTCGGCTTCCATCAGATTGACTGAAACGAGCTGGGAGACGCCCTGCTCGGCCATGGTCACGCCGTAGAGGCGGTCCATGCGCGCCATGGTGACGCGATGGTGGGTGATCACCATGAAGCGCGTGTCGGTACGGCCGGCGATGTCCTTCACCAGCGCGCAGAAGCGCTCGACGTTGAGATCGTCGAGCGGCGCATCGACCTCGTCCAGCACGCAGATCGGCGCCGGGTTGGTCATGAACACCGCGAACAGGAGCGACAACGCCGTCAGCGCCTGCTCGCCGCCCGACAGCAGCGACATCACCTGCAGTTTCTTGCCGGGCGGGCTGGCGTGGATTTCGAGGCCCGCCTCGAGCGGATCTTCCGACTCGGTCAGCCGCAACTCGGCCTTGCCGCCGCCGAACAGCTTGGTGAAGAGAAGCTGGAAGTGGCCGCTCACCTGCTCGAAGGCGACGATGAAGCGCTCGCGGCCCTCGCGGTTCAGGCTCTGGATGCCCTGGCGCAGGCGGGCGATGGCGGCGACCAGGTCGTCGCGCTCGGCCGTCATGCCGCCGATCTGCTGCTCGAGTTCGCTGGCCTCCTCCTCGGCGCGCAAATTCACCGCGCCCATGGTCTCGCGCTCGTGCACCAGCCGCTCGAGGCGATGCTCGGCCTTCTCCATCTCGGGCAGCTCTTCCAGCGACTGCACCTCGGCCAGCGCCAGCACGCCGTCGGGCTCGCAGCGCAGGCGCTCGACGATGCGCTCGACCACCGACTCGCGATCGCGGCTCGCCTGCTCGACCAGGCCTTCGCGGCGCACGCGGCTTTCGCGCGCACTCGCCAGCTCCGCTTCGGCCTGCCGCAGCGCCTTGTCGGCTTCGGCGAGCCGCGTCTCGCCGATCGCCAGTCGATCGGCCGCCCCCTGCCGATGATGCTCGGCCTTGTCGATCTCGCCCCCCAGCGCCATCCGCTTGGCCTCGATCTCGGCGGGCTTGGCGGCGAGCTCGGCGATCGCCGTCGCGATCTGTTCGCGCCTGGCATCGAGCTCGACGATCTGGCCTTCCGCATCGGCCAGCCGGTTGCTCCAGCCGGCATGGTCCTGGGCGATCTGGCCCAGGCGCTCGACCCGCATCGCGGCCTCGCGGGCCAGGCGATCGCAGGCGCCCTCGGCCTCGACCAACGCCGCCCGTAATTCGGCGATGCGCGCGCGCAGCGCGCCCGCGGCCACGCGGTCGGCCTGGGTATCGGAGATCGACGACAGGCGCGCCTGGCGGAAGGTGCGGCGCATCTCGGTATCGGCGATGTCGCCCACGACCTCGGCCACCGCCTGCTCGATGCCGGCCAGTCGCGTGCGCAGCTGGTCGGTGCGGCGCGCCACGTCGGTGTGCCGGTCGCGCGCCTCGGCGGCAGCGCGCTCGGCGGTCGCGATGGCCTCCTGCGCCGAGCGTTCGGCGGCGCGGGTCGCCTCGCCCGCATCCTCCGACTTGCGCCGCGCCGCGTCGGCCACCGTGCGCTCGTACGCCCGGGCCTGCTCGACCGACGTCTTCTCGGCGTCGCGGGCCTGGGCGAGCGACGCCGCTTCGGCCTCGACCTCGGCCTGCGCGGTCGCGTGTTCGGCGGCGAGGCCCTCGATCTGCTGGCGCAGCTCGGCCAGCCGGTTGCGCTGGCTCAGCCGCACGGCGGCCGTCGACGGCGCGCCGGCCCGCATGGTGTAGCCGTCCCAGCGCCACACCGCGCCATCGCGCGTAACCAGCTGCTGCCCGGCCTTGAGGCTCTCCTGCAGCGCCGCGCCCGTGGCGTCGTCGGCGACGACGCCGATGAAGGCGAGGCGGCGCGCCAGCTCGGGCAAGGTCTTGACGTGATCGCCAAGCGGCGTGGCGCCGGCCGGCAAGGAAGGCGCGTCGGCGAGCGGGCCGAGCGGCAGCCAGTGGACCGGTGCGCCGCGATCAGACGAGGCTTCGAGCTCGTCGCCGAACGCAGCGCCCAGCGCTGCCTCGAAGCCCGGCTCGACGGTGAGCGCATCCAAAAGCGGCGGCCACAGCGAATCGGCCGCCGACTTCAGCGCGGCGGCAACGCCTGCTTCCTCGGCGCGGAGCTTGGTGAGCCGGGCATTGACCTTCTGCAGGCTCTCGGCCGCGGCCGTATGGCGCGCCTCGGCGGCCTCGCGCTCGGCCGCGCGGGCGCGCTCCGCCTCGATGCGCTGGGCGTGGGCCTGGGCCACCGCCTGGCGCGCTGATTCGGATTCGTAGCGCTCGGCCTCGCGGGCGGCGTCGATCGTCTGCTGGCCCTGCTGGCGCGCCTCCTCGAAGGCGGCGCGGGCGGCGTCGCGCGCGGTCTCGACCTCGGCGAGCGCCGGCAGGCCGGCAAGCTCGCTCTCGATCTGGCGCTGCTGGACGGCGATTTCCTCGCGGCGCGCGGCCAGCCGGCGCAGGCGTTCCTGCAGCTCGGCGATCTCGCGGCCGACGCTGTCGCGCAGTGCCTCATCGTCGGCGATCTGGCGGGTCAGCCGGTCGTGTTCGCTCTCGGCCGCATGGGTCCGGGCTTGCGCTGTATCGCGCGCCGCCGAAGCGTCGGCGGCGCGATCCTCCTCGCCTACTCGCTCCTGCTCGAGCCGGGCGCGCTGGCCGTCGAGCTCGGCGATCGCGGCTTCGGCATCGCTCTTGCGGCCGCGTTCGCGCGCAAGATCCTGCTCGGTCTGCTGCAGGCGCGTCTCGGCCTCCCGCTGGGCCTGGGCGACGCGCTCGGCTTCGGCGGTGAGCGCATCGTGCGCCACGCGCAGCCGCTGCAAGGCGGCGGCGGCGGCAGCCTCGTCGTTGCGCAGCGGCGGCAGCGCCGTCGCAGCCTCCGCTTGCGCCGTGGTGGCGAGGCCGACCAGGCGCGTGAGGTCGGCGACGCCGGCCTCGGCCTCCTTCAGCCGCTCGCTGGCCTCGGCCAGTTCGCGCTCGGCGGCGGCGAGCTTCAGCGCCAGCACCGCGGCTTCGGCGCGGCGGATATGATCGGAGAGGTTGCGGTATCGGCTGGCCTGGCGCGCCTGGCGCTTCAGCCCCTTGTGCTGCTCCTCGAGCGCCACCAGCACGTCCTGCACGCGGGCCAGGTTCTGCTCGGCGGCGCGCAGCCTGAGCTCGGCCTCGTGGCGGCGGGCATAGAGGCCGGTGATGCCGGCGGCCTCATCGATGATGGAGCGCCGGTCGAGCGGCTTGGCGTTGATCAGCGCGCCGATGCGGCCCTGGCTCACCAGCGCGGTCGAGCGCGAGCCCGTCGCCGCATCGGCAAACAGCGTCTGCACGTCGCGCGCGCGGATCTCGCGACCGTTCACCGAATAGGCCGAGCCGTGGCCGCGCTCGATGCGGCGCACGATGTCGAGCTGATCGGCGTCGTTCACCATGGCCGGCGCCGTGCGCGTCTTGTTGTCGAGGGTCAGCATGACCTCGGCGATGTTGCGCGCCGGCCGCGTGCCGGCGCCGGAGAAGATCACATCCTCCATCTCGCTGCCGCGCATCTGCTTGGCCGAGGTCTCGCCCATCACCCACTTCATCGCCTCGACGAGGTTCGACTTGCCGCAGCCGTTGGGGCCGACGATGCCGGTCATGCCCGGCTCGATGGCGAGCTCCGTCGGATCGACGAAGGACTTGAAGCCGGAGAGCCGGAGTTTGTCGAACTGCACCATTACACCACGCTGGCTGTTGCCTACTTGACGAGCTTGCCGAACAGGCCGTCGAGTTCCTCGACCGACCGTGCACCGGGATAGAGTTGACCGTTGATGATGAGCGTCGGCGTCGAGTTGACGCCCAGCGCCTCGCCGCTCTTGTAGTCGGAGATCACCGCGTTGCTCATCGCCTCGTTGGCGAGGCAGGCCTTGATCTCGGCCTCGCCGAGGCCCGCGATGCGCAGCGGCTTGGCGAGCTCGGCGATCGGGTCGGCGGCGGCGGCCCAGGTCCGCTGGCCGGCGAAGATGAGGTCGATCACGCCGAAATAGCGGTCCTTAGCGGCGCACTCGGCGATCTGGGCCGCCTTGGCGGCGACCTGGTCGAGCGGGAAATCGCGGTAGACCAGCTTCACCTTGCCGGTGTCGATCCACTTCTTCTTGAGCTCGGGCAGGATCTCGGTGTCGAAGTGGGCGCAGTGCGGGCAGGTGAGCGAGGCGTATTCGATCAGCGTGATCGGCGCATTGGGGTCGCCCAGCACATGGTCATTGGGCTGGACGGCCAGGAGGGCGGATTTGTCGGGCGTGGCCGTGGCAGCCACGGCCGTCGGCGCCGGGCCGGCCGCAGGCGGACGGGTGCCGAAATAGACGCCAGCCGCGATCGCGGCCACCGCCACGACGCCGCCGGCGACAATCAAGATATTCCGCATTCCGTCTTCCTCTCCACTACATCTTGGGAATTACACCTGTGGGGAGTCAAACGTTTACCGCCCCACCTGGCGTAATATTGCTGAGATCGCGTCGGCCGTGCCGGGATTGGCGTAGTTCTCCTCGTTGATGAACAGGGTGGGCGTGAAGCGCACCCCCAGCGTCTGGCCGGACTGCACGTCGGCGAGGACTTTGTCCAAAAGCCGGTCGTTGGCGAAACAGGCCTGGGCGCCTTCGGGCGTCACCCCCTGGTCCGCCAGCACCTTGACCATTTCGACCTCGGGGTCGCCCACCGACAGCCAGTCCACCTGCTTGCGGAACAGCCGGTCGACCATGGCGAAGAACCTGTCGGCAGGGGCGCATTCGGTGAGCTGGCTCGCCCGGGTCGCGACCATATCGGAGGGGAAATGGCGATGGATCAGCCGGAGCTTGCCGGTGTCGATCCACTCCTTGCGCAGGGTCGGCATCACCGCGATGTAGAAGTTCGCGCAGTGCGGGCAGGTGAACGAGGCGTAATCGATCAGGGTGTTGGGGGCGTCGACCTTGCCCAGGATATGGTCGCCGGGCAGCGCTTCCAAAAGCTTGTCGCGCGGCAGGTCCTGGGCGCGGAGATCGCGGGCAACGAAGGCAGCCGCCAATGCGCCCAGGGGGGCGCCCAGCATGACGTGCCGCCGGCTGGCGACGCGCGCGCCAAGACGGGTGAGCGCAGCCCGGAGCTCGGGGTCCTTGACCGACGCGGCGCGCTCGGCCACCCGCGTCACGACGGCGGGATCGGGCATGGGAATGGGCTTGGGCGCGGGTCGCACGGCGATCGCGCCCTGCACCAGCCGGATGTCGTCGATCATCTTGTGCCCGAAATAGGCGTTCACGCGCTCGACGAGCTGGCCGCTCATATGCTGCACCTCCAGCGCCGCCGCTCCCGCAACCCGCAACCGGAGCGCCTTGCC
>JABCYT010000244.1 GCA_013290035.1 Alphaproteobacteria bacterium | reverse complement strand
GGCCAACGCCAGCCGCACGAGGCAGATCGCCCCGTAAAGCAGCAGCCACGTGCCTTCGAGCGAGTACTCTTCCTGGATCACGCCCTCGGCCATGCTGGTGCCCTCGTAGACGAGGCCTACCAGGACGGTGATGGAAAGCTGGATCCAACCGATCAGGATCTCGCTGCGCTCCTGCTGGCGGCGGATGGCGTCGCGCACACGGTCGGGCAGATTTTCCGGCCCGCCGCCGCCGAACAGCCACTCGCGCAGGCGGGCGAACATCAGCGCTTCTCCAGCCACAGGCTGGCGGCGATGGCGTCGGGCGGCCGGGGCAGACGCGGCACCACCGAGGTTGCCAGGCGCGCGCCCAGGCGGCGCTCCGCCCAGACGCTGGAGAACAGCGGCCGATAGGCCTCCGCCGCGAGCAGCGGCACGATTCCCTGCTGTTCGTTGTAGGCCCGCCAGCCCCAGATCGGCGGATAATCGAAGGGCAGGAAGATGTCGTGGATGTGGATCAGCACGCCCGCCGGCAGCATCGGCAGGACGCGGTTCAGCAGGATGTCGACGTCGCTGCCCGGCATCAGGATGTGGCTGGAATCGATGAACAGTGCATCGCCGGCCCTGAGGCCGTCGAACAGCTCGAGCGGCGCCGCTTGCAGGGTCGACGGCACGACGCGCACGCCCGGCAGGTCGATGATGTCGGCGCGCAGCGCCGGATCAATGGCCACGATCTCGCCCACCCCGCCCAGTGCGCGCGACAGCACGCGGGTCGAGTGACCCGAACCGACCTCGACGATGCGCTGCGGCTTGCGCTCGCGCACCAGGGTGTAGGCGACGGCGGCGTCGAGCGAGGGGAACCACGACTGATCGAACAGGTTCTTGAGGCTTTCGAGCTGGGTGGCGTGGGCATCGACGGCGTCGAGGACGCCGATGAATGTCGCGGCGCTCTTCTCGAACAACCGCTCGATCGCCGGATAGGGCGGCTGCGCGCCGGGCGGCGGCAGGAGCGGCGCGTAGCGGTGTGGGATGAACCAGCCGCGCGGCTTCAGCCCGAGCACGGTCGGCAATCCAAGCGCCAGCCGCCGCCAGCGGCCGCGCAAGCTCGAAGCGGCACTCATCGACCCGTGCCCATCAGGTCGCGGTCACGGACTGATCGTCAGCCCTTCGTGGGCGACGATTACGCGCGGCAGGCCGTTCGGCGCGATACCGGGTCGCGCCGTCGCCGCCTCGCGCGCCACCCCGTCCATGAAGGCGTCGTCGTGGCTGGGATCGTGATGGAAGATGGCGAGCGTGCCGACGTCGGCCGCGTTGGCGATCCGCACGCCCTCCTGCCAGGTCGAGTGGCCCCAGCCGCGGTAGCGGTCATACTCGTCGTCGGTGTAGCTCGAATCGTAGATCATCACGTCGGCGCCGCGGCACAGCTCGACGATGGTCTTGTCGGGGCCGTCGCCGCGATGCTCGGTGTCGGTGATGTAGCAGATCGACTTGCCGCCGAATTCGACGCGATAGCCGGTGGCGCCGTTGGGATGGTTGAGCGGCGCCGTGCGCATCGCGATCTCGCCGCAGGCGAGCTGCTGGCCGCTCTTGAACTCCTTGAACTCGACCCGTGCCTGGAAGACTTCGAGCGACACCGGGTAAAGCGGCGCCTTCATCAGGTTGCTGACGACGTTCTTCAACGTATAGGGCGGTTCGAGGTGACCCGCCCACAGGCGCACCGCATTGCCCTTGCCGAACAGCGGCGCGAAGAAGGTGAGGCCGTAGATGTGGTCGAGGTGGGTATGGGTGAAATAGATGTCGATATCGATCGGCGTCTGACGCGCGAGATCGAGGCCGAGAGGCCGAATGCCGGTGCCGGCATCGAAAATGAGTCGGCGACCGCCGGCAGTGACCTCCAGGCAGGAGGTATTGCCGCCATAGCGCGTATATTCGGCACCGGAGCACGAAATCGAACCGCGCACGCCCCAGAACCGGACTTTTAGACCCTCGCCCAAAGGCATGTTTCCCCAGTGGCCCTTCGGGGCCAGAGTCCACGCGCCAGCCGCTCGCGTCAACCGACGCGGGACGCATGTTCAGACCGCCGTAATTGTGGCCGTGTTCTTGCGTATACATCCAACAGGCGGATTTTCGCGTATTCTTGCAGGCTAGCCGTGAATTCGCCGGTCGAGCGCGTTGCCTGCTGGCCTGTTCGGAGCAATACTTCCGCCATGGAACTCAAGAACCAAGTTGCCCGGTCTGCGATCGTCCAGCCGCCAATGCGCGAAGCGAAGTTCGCCATCGGGCAGGTGGTGAAGCATCGCATCTATCCATTCCGCGGCGTCATCTTCGATGTCGACCCGGTGTTTGCGAACACCGAGGAATGGCTGGCGTCGATCCCCGAAGAGGTGCGGCCGCGCCGCGACCAACCATTTTATCACCTGCTGGCCGAGAACGCGCAGACCACCTATGTCGCCTATGTCTCGGAGCAGAACCTGCTGCCCGACGAGACCGGCAAGCCGGTGTCCCATCCGCAGGTTCCGCATTTCTTCAAAGAGTTGAAGCGCGGTCATTACGTATCGCGTGATCGCGCCCTGCACTGAAGGCGGCGTTCCCTGCCCTAGTGAATATCCTCGGAGGCCGCGAAGGCCTGGCGCAGGACTTCGATCCCGAAACCCTTCTTCTTGGCCGCGTCGAGGATCACCTTCTCCTTGCGCGCCAAAAGATCGATCGCCGCCGGCAGCTTGGCGGCAAGCTCGTGCGGGATCACCACCGCGCCGTGACGGTCGGCATGGATCAAATCTCCGTGCACCACGGTCATGCCGAAGATATCGACCGGCATGCCCCAACCCTCGACATGGACATGGGCATGGCTGGGGCCGACCTTGCCGGCCAGGATCGGGAAGCCCTTGGCGAGCACGGTGAGGTCGCGCACCGAACCGTTGGTGACGCAGCCCAGCACACCCAGCCCGCGATGCACGGTGCTGTTGACCTCGCCCCACATGGCGCCGGTGCCGGGATTGGAATCGAGATCCTGGATGACCGCCACCGTCGGACCCTCGCCGCTCACCACGTATTCGTACCAGCCGACGCGTCTCGCCTTCTTCTCGGCGGCCGAGCCGGTGGCGGGCTGCGCGGCGCGGATGATGCCGGTGCGGGCAAAGCCCACCATCGGCGGCGCATCGGGCTCGGTCGGATGCATGTGCTGGGTGGTGAAACCCGTCGCGGTGCGAAAGCCGCGCGCCTCTTCCAGCGCGTTGCAGATCGTCGGCGTGTCGACGGCACGCAAGGCGTCGAACAGTTTCTTCTGGGCTTTTGTGTCCATTGTATTCCTCCGATCGTTCACTATCGCATTCATACATCTCGATCCGGAAGCCCTCTCCGCCGCGAAGCGGGGGAGAGGGCGATGAGCGAGGTTCAATTCAACGGGAACGGAAAATACTTCTCGTTGATCTTCTTGTAGGTGCCGTCGGCCATCATCTCGCCGAACGCCTTGTTGATGGCGTCGCGCAGCTTGGCGTCTTCCTTGCGCAAGCCGGCGGCGACGCCGATGCCCAGCGTCTGGTTGTCCTTGATGTCCTGTCCGACCAGCTCGCAGCATTTGCCCTCGGGCTTCTGGCTCCACAGCCAGAGCTGCGTCTTGTCGCCGAACACGGCGTCGACCTCGTCGTTGGCCAGCGCCGTCAAGGCCTCGCCCAGCGTGTTGTAGCGCTTGAGCTGGGCGGAGCGACGGAAGCTCTTGTCGGCCCAGTCGGCGTGGGTGGAATCGCGCTGCACGCCGATCCGCTTGTTGCGCAGCAGCGAGGGCGGGCCGTCGAACGGCGCGCCCTTGGCGGCGATGAAGGCGCCGGGCGAGAGATAGTAGCGGCGCGACATGCCAAGCCGCTTGCGCCGCTCGCTGGTCACTTCGAGCGACGACATGATGACGTCGAACTTCTTGTCGATCAGGCCCGGAATCAGGTCGTCCCACTTGAAGGCGGCGAACTCGCATTCCGCCTTGATGCGCTGGCAGGCCTCCTGCGCCAGTTCCATCTCGAAGCCGGCCGGTATGCCCTTGCGGTCGAGATAGTTGAACGGCGGATAGGCCCCCTCGGTGGCGATCGTGATCTTGAAGGCGGGTGGCGTGAACGGCGATTTGGTTGCGGGCTTGGCCGCCGGTTGCGCGGGCTTGGCCGGCGGCCGTTGTTGGGCAAAGGCCACTCCTGCCATCGCGAGCAGCGCCACAACGAGAACCGCCAGCCTCATGCGATCAGTCGTTCGAGGAGCGCGTTGAGCCGCTGGCGACCGGCGGCCGTGGCCTTGAGGTGCGTCGCATCGACCTCCAGGTACCCCGCCGCCACCAGCGGCGCCAAGCGGGCCTCGCCCAGCGTCGCCACGGGCTCGGCGCCGGTTACGGCCGCGAACGAAGACCGGTCGATGCCCTCGGCCAGCCGCAGTCCCATCATCAACGCCTCCTCGACCAGATCCTGCCCCGTCACCAGCGATGTCTCCGCCGTGCCATGGCCCTGGCGTTCGACCGCCTCGAGCCACGCCTCCGGCCCGCTCGTCCGGCGCGTCGCGCGCTTGGTCACACCTTGACCACCGCTTTCGGCAAACCGGCCGTGCGCGCCGGGCCCGACTCCGACGTAATCCTGATACCGCCAATAGATCAAATTATGGCGGCAGGCAGCCCCCGGCCGGGCATGGTTGGAGATCTCGTAGGCTGGCCGGCCCGCCGCGGCGAGCCGTTCCTGGGTGAGTTCGAACATCGCCGCGGCTTCTTCCTCGCCCGGCAGGGTGAAGGCGCCGCGGGCATGGTCGGTGAAGAAGCGCGTGCCGCGCTCGATGGTGAGTTGATAGAGCGAGAGGTGCTCGCCGGCGAGGCCGAGCGCCCGTTCCAGCTCGGCCGCCCAGGCCTCGACCGTCTGGCCCGGCCGGGCATAGATCAGGTCGAAGGAAGTGCGCGTGAAATGCCGGCGCGCCATTTCAAGGGCGGTGATCGCCTCGTCCGCGGAGTGTTCACGGCCGAGGAAGCGGAGCGACGGAGGATCGAGCGCCTGCACGCCCAGCGACACGCGATTGACGCCGGCCTCGGCCAACGCGGCAAAGTGGCCGGCCTCGACCGAGGTCGGGTTGGCCTCGAGGGTGATCTCGACCTCGGCGGCGGTGTCCCACAGCGCCTTGGTGCGTTCGATCACCGCGCCCACGGTCGCGGGCTCCATCAGCGACGGCGTGCCGCCGCCGAAGAAGATCGTCTCGACCCGCCGTCGCGGGGCCTCGCGCGCGGCGTGCTCCAGCTCCTTCAGCAGGGCGGCGCGCCAACGCTTCTGCTCGACGCCGTCGCGCACGTGGGAGTTGAAATCGCAGTAGGGGCACTTCGATTTGCAGAACGGCCAATGGACATAGACACCGAGAGGCGCGCTCATCGAAAGCAGGCCTCGACCAGCCGACGGAAGGCGCGGCCGCGATGGCTGATGGCGTTCTTTTCGGCGTCCGTCATCTCCGCCGTGGTGCGCCTGTCGCCGCCCTTTTGGCCGAACGGCTGGAAGCAGGGATCGTAGCCGTGACCTCCGGTGCCGCGCGGTGGCCAGACGATGCGGCCATCGAGCATGCCGTGCACCAGCTCGACATGCTCGTCGGGCCAGGCCAGCGCCAGCACGCAATGGAACGTAGCGGCGCGCGCCTCGTCGGTATCGGGGACCTTGCGGGCCGCCAGCTCGTCCTGGATGCGGCGCATGCCGACCATGGCGTCCCGTGTCGGGCCTTCCCAGTCGGCGGTATAGAGGCCGGGCTGGCCGTCGAGCGCGTGCACGCTCAGTCCTGAATCGTCGGCGAGGGCGGGCAGGCCGCTGGCGCGGGCGGCGGCCAGCGCTTTCAGCGTGGCGTTGTCCTCGAAGGTCCTGCCGGTTTCTTCCGGCGCCGGCAGCCCGAGCTCGCCTGCCGAGACGATCTCGACGCCGAAGGGAGAGAGGAGCGTGCGGATCTCGCCCGCCTTGCCGCGGTTGTGGGTGGCCACGACCAGCTTGGGGCAGGCGAAGCGGCGCGGCATCAGG